>DASWWE010000189.1:0-25673 GCA_036406055.1 Flavipsychrobacter sp.
ACTTTGGTCATCTAACGCAGTCTACAAAACCTAACGAAGGTACCACTACATATGTTACCAATGCGCTCGACCAGGTAACAAGCAAAACAGATGCACTAGGCAACGTATATACCTATACATATGATAATATGGGACGTGTTATTACAATGGGCGAAAAAGCTGCAGGCAGCAGTTCCGTATTCTTTTATAATAATATATATGATAATTTGCCCGGTAGCCCGCAATATGGCAAACTCTTGCAGAAAACATCGCCACATGGCACTAATTTAAACTATGGCTATGACATGGAGGGCAATGTTTCGAATATAACTGAGAATGAAGGTGGAACAACTTTTGGAACGCAATATATCTATGATGCCTATGGAAGGGTACAGCAACAAACATACCCTAGCGGCATAGTTACAGCAAATGACTACAACAGCTACGGATACCTGGAAAGTGTAAATATGATAAATGGTGGTCCGGGCCTGGCAGGTCAGAAACTATGGACTGCAAATACGATTAACCACAGCGGACAAACAACGCAGGCTACTTATTATGATGGATTGAGCCAACCGCTGTATACAATGAATCATACTTATACCGATCTGGGGCATCTGGTTACATCGCAACTTACAAGTACCTTAACGCCTAATCCGCTAATAGATATGAGTTACGATTTCGACCCAGTTACAGGCAACTTGAATGAACGTAACGACGATATTAAAGGATTGACGGATAATTTCACGTATGATATAGAGTTTGACAGGCTGAAAAGCGTTACAGGCCCCATGCCTCCTACTGCACAGATACAATATTCTGCAGAAGGTAATATTCTGAAGAGAAAAGATGTATCGAACAACAATTATAGTTGGGCATATAATGGCTATGCAATAAAGCAAGTAGCAAGGTTAGGCGCTACTAATTTTGCTATACCATTGCCCGACCAGATTGAAACATATTATCCTTTCAAAAAGGTAAAAACACTGGAAGAAAGTAACGAGGTGCATGCGTTTAATTACTGGCCCGATTGGCAACGGTCTAAAATGACAATTACCAACAAATCAACCAGTACCTTACTTAGTACCAAATACTATGCTACCAATACCGAAAGGATAATAGATGCGGCCACCGGCAACCAGGAAGATAATACCTACATTTTTGCTAACGGGGCATGTATTGCTATTGTGCAGTCTAAAACCGGTGCCACCCCCAAGCTGTATTTCCCTATGACCGATTATTTGGGTAGCATCACACACATCTTCGATAATGTGGGGCTTGTGAATGGCGGGCTTGTAGAAGAGCGCAGCTTTGATGCATGGGGCAGGCCCCGGAATCCTAACACATGGGTGGCATATGCTACCACTGCGATGCCTACCTGGAAATTTGCCAGAGGCTATACTGGCCACGAGCACCTGCTGAATAAGAATATCATTAACATGAATGGACGGTTATACGACCCGCTTGTAGGCCGCATGTTAAGCCCTGATCCATTAATAGCAGATGCTTCAAACTCACAGGCATATAACAGGTATTCGTATGCAATGAATAACCCTTTGAAGTATACCGACCCCGATGGCAACCTGCCTATTGTTGCAGCAATGGCTATAGGTGGCGTCATCAACCTGGCAATAAACTATAAACATGTGCAAAGCTTTGGCGATGGGGCTGCTTATTTCGGTATTGGTGCCGTAGGCGGTTTGTTTGGTGGTGCTGGTGTGGGTTTTAGTGGTACAGTTGCAGGTGCTTTCATGGGAGCTTATATTACAGCGTCGTATAATAATATTGCAAACGGCGGTACTAACTTTATGCAAAGCGGTTTAAAAGCAGGTGTATATTCAGGCATGGCAACTGCCGGTATGTATGGTCTAAGTTATGGCTTAAGTTCATTAAGAAGAAAGCCAGTAATTAATGAATATACAGAAAATGTTACAGCCGATCCAGCTAAAGTTGCACAGTATAAGGCTGATGCAGTAGCCTGGAATGATAGTCCATTAAGATTGCAGTATGATGAAAGATTGAATGCTGCTATGAATAGGTTTCGGGTGCGACCTTATTCTAGGGCAACCACAGAGGTGCCAGTAAAAAAGGGCTATGGTTTAGATATCTCAGTCAACAAAATGGTAAATCTGAGGAACGCGGGTTACACACGTGGATTGACAATTGGATATGGGCCAACTCATATAGATGTGCACATATCTCCGTTTTACGTAGACCAGATTGGAACAGTAAAGGACTATGCTTTTACTGCTGTGGCCGGGCATGAATTAGTACACGCATACCATATGACTAAATATCTAAGAGCTTATAGCGGCGCTCGTTCTGAACCTGCTGCTTGGAAATTTTCAGCAAGTGTATACCAAAGTGTTAATATTAGCGAATATAATACTAGTATACAGACTATAGATGAGTTTAAATTATTATATCCTGAAGGTATGCAATATTCTGTTTGGGATCCGTTAAATCCATATCAACCATAATAAAAAGTTGCACTATGATACTTGGCAAAGCATGTTTATATGTTCTTTTCATTTTTTGCATTACAAATGCATATGGTCAAGCTTTTTATCAATCAGAATCAACAATTGCTAGCCTGACAATGAACCTCAATCTGCAGAAGAATTCTGAATACGAATTGGAAGGCTTCTATACACCCACTAATGACTATGACTATGTCACTGTAGTGCTTTTTGTGCATGGTAACTATAGGATAAAAGGAGGGGATCTGTACCTGTACGATAAGATAACTGGATGCGAGGTTTTTCGGTTTAAAAAATATAGCGATAATAGTTATACTTGTATTAAAGGGTTTCCCGGATTAATAAATTTTCACTTTATTAAAGAAACTTTCAATGCGCCGTTAACAAATGTAAATGCTGCACAAAATACTACGAAAGAGTACGATAAACTAAGAGAAGACATATCTAGTATGCCTGTGTGTGATTCAAATAAATCTGGCGTTTATGAATGTGAAACATGGGGGTATATGTCAACGGCTGTTCAGATTACATACTATATAGATATCGACTCTAAAGCAAAGACCTATACAATTCGTCTTAAAAATTCTGTATTATCAACAGGAAGTGCTAAGCGACAAGGTGATTATCTTATTAATAATTCTGTATTATCAACAGGAAGTATTAAGCAACAAGGTGATTATCTAACTATGACAGACAAGGATACCAGGTGCAATTACTATTGCAAATTTGAAAATGGGACGATGAGATCCATTTATATTCCTTTATTATACAATGAAGGGGTATTTAAGAAAAAATGAGGCCCACAACAAAAAGCCCCGCATATGCGGGGCTTTTTTATAAAAGTTATTCTTCAAAAGCTTACGCCATTGCAGCGGCTTTCTTTTTAGTTTTTACTACAGCACCATTGGTAGCTTTTATTTTACCTATGTTGAAAGCTTTCTTTACTTTATCTACATAGTCCAGTTTCTCCCAGGTAAACAGTTCTACCTTTACATTCTTGCTCTTACCATCTGCCGACCTGAATGTTTTAGTTACCGTTTGTGGTTCGCGGCCCATGTGGCCATACGCAGCACACTCGCTATACATAGGCTGGCGCAGTTTCAGGCGTTGCTCTATAAAGTAAGGGCGCATGTCAAACACTTGCTCTACTATCTTAGCTATCTCGCCATCTGTCATGTTCACTTTAGCAGTGCCATGTGTGTTTACGTAGATACCCATTGGTTTCGCTACGCCTATAGCGTAAGATACCTGTACCAGCACCTCATCGCATACACCGGCAGCTACCAGGTTTTTAGCTATGTGGCGCGTAGCATAGGCCGCACTACGGTCTACCTTGCTCGGGTCTTTACCGCTGAAGGCACCACCACCGTGTGCGCCTTTACCACCATACGTATCTACAATAATCTTACGGCCTGTTAATCCCGTATCGCCATGCGGACCGCCGATAACGAACTTACCCGTCGGGTTGATGTGGTAGGCTATTTTGTTATTGAACAGGTGCTTGTATTGTGGATATACTTTGATAACCCGTGGTATCAGTATATTCTTTACATCTTTAGTAATAGTTTCCTGCATCTTTTTCTCATCAGCAAAATCATCGTGCTGTGTAGAGATAACGATGGCATCTATGCGCACAGGTTTATTATCATCGCTGTATTCCAGTGTTACCTGGCTTTTCGCATCGGGGCGCAGGTACTTCATTTGTTTACCTTCGCGGCGGATGGCAGAAAGCTCGCGCAGCAGCAGGTGTGCCATATCCAGTGCCAGTGGCATATAGTTGGCTGTCTCGTTGGTAGCGTAGCCAAACATCATACCCTGGTCGCCGGCACCCTGGTCTTCTTTTTTCTTTTTATCTACACCCTGGTTGATATCCGGAGACTGCTCGTGTATAGCAGACAGAACACCGCAAGAGTGCGCTTCAAACATATACTCGCTCTTCGTATAGCCTATTTTAGCTATCACCTCGCGTGCTATGGTTTGTACGTCTATATAAGAATTACATTTTACTTCACCCGCCAATACTACCTGCCCGGTAGTTACCAGCGTTTCACAAGCTATTTTAGAATTGGGGTCCCAAGCCAGGAAGTTATCTACAAGTGCATCTGAGATTTGGTCTGCTACTTTATCAGGGTGTCCTTCTGATACAGACTCTGAAGTGAATAAATAAGGCATTTAAACTTTGTATTTATGTTGAACTATAATTGGAGAAACCGCAATATAAATAATTGCGGCTTCTTTTTTGTGTTTTAAGTATCGTTATTCTACCGTTACAGACTTTGCCAGGTTTCTTGGCTGGTCTACATTACAGCCACGCATAATGGCTATGTGGTAGGCCAGTAGTTGCAGCGGCACTATCGTTACCAGTGGCGATAGTACTTCTTCCGTTTCCGGTACTTCTATGATGTGGTCGGCCAGTGCACGTATTTGTGTATCGCCTTTGTTCACCACCGCTATTATCTTGCCTTTCCTTGCCTTTACCTCCTGCACGTTCGATACTATTTTCTCGTACGCGCTCTGGTTAGTAGCCAGGAATACCACCGGCATTTCTTCATCTATCAGCGCTATCGGGCCGTGCTTCATTTCCGCAGCAGGGTAGCCTTCAGCGTGTATGTATGATATTTCTTTCAGTTTCAGCGCACCTTCCAGCGCCACAGGGAAGTTATAGCCCCTGCCCAGGTACAGGAAGTTGGTAGCATCTTTATAGATGGCTGCCAGTTCTTTTATCTGCGCATCCAGTTTCAGGGTTTCTTCTATCTTCTTAGGTATGTTCTCCAGCTCGTACAGTATGGCGCGCAGTTTAGATGTAGGTATAGTGCCTTTTTGCTGTGCTATCTGCAGGGCAATGAGCGTCAGCATACATATCTGTGTAGAAAAAGCTTTTGTAGATGCTACACCTATTTCAGGCCCCGCGTGTGTATAGGAACCTGCATGCGATGTGCGGGCTATGGATGAACCGATAACATTGCAGATGCCGTATATCAGTGCCTGGCGTTCTTTGGCCAGCTCTATAGCAGCCAGTGTATCTGCTGTTTCGCCCGACTGTGATATGGCTAATACCACATCTTTTTCACCTATTATCGGGTTGCGGTAGCGAAACTCCGAAGCATATTCTACTTCTACCGGCACACGTGCCAGGTCTTCTATCAGGTATTCGCCTATCAGGCCGCTGTGCCATGATGTGCCACAGGCAGTTACAATAAATCGATCTGCTTTATCTATACGGCTCAGGTATTCACTAAGGCCGCCCATTTTTATCCAGCCTTCCTGGGCATTCATACGGCCGCGCAAGCTATCTTCTATAGCCTTGGGTTGCTCGTATATTTCCTTCAGCATGAAGTGTTCAAAGCCACCTTTCTCTATCGCTTCCAGGCTCATTTCCAGCGTTTTCACAGCCGGCGATTTGGTTATATTGCCCAGTGTTTTGATGGTAAAGCTACCGTCGCGGTTCACCACGCCATACTCCTGGTCGTCCAGGTACACTACGTTCTTTGTATATTCTATGATAGGCGATGCATCCGATGCGATGTAAAACTCATCTTCGCCCACACCTATTACCAGCGGGCTGCCTTTGCGGGCGGCTATCAGTTGGTTGGGGTTGTTTTTATCCAATACTACAATGGCGTAGGCACCTACTACTTCGTTCAGCGCTACACGCACGGCATCTTCCAGCGTGGTCTTATCCTGCTTCCATACTTCTTCTATCAGGTTTACCAATACTTCGGTATCGGTATCTGAATGAAAAACGTAACCACGCTTTTGCAGTTCCGATTTTATAGATGCGTAGTTTTCAATAATGCCATTGTGTATAATAGCCAGGTTGCCCGATTGGGAAAGATGCGGGTGGGCATTTGTATCATTAGGCTCGCCATGTGTAGCCCAGCGGGTATGGCCTATACCTATGTTTGCACTTACGTGTGCCCCGTCGGTTACTTTTTCCAGCTCGCTTACCTTACCTGCTTTTTTATAAACGCTCAGGTCGCCATTCAGCAATGCAATACCGGCGCTGTCGTAGCCGCGGTATTCCAAACGTTTCAGTCCTTTCAGTAGTATGGGAAATGCTTCTTTCTTACCGATGTAACCAACAATACCGCACATAGTGTATTATGAGTTTAATTTATTTTGGAGTATGATATATTGAGCCTTATACGGTACATGCTGTTACTATGTTTCTTTCCGCCTGCTATCAGCCTGTATGCACCGGGGTAAGTCACCGTACCGTTTATACGCAAATGTAATTCATCTGCCTTGTTCAAAATAGCTTTTTGAACCTCACGTGGTATATTAATGTAATATTGAGAAGCCTGTGTGCCATCCGGTAAGGTTACATCTCTGCGGGTACCGTCTATAAAATCGAGCGGGCCTGAGCTTTCAACAGGTTCACGGTCTTTAATGGTATAAGCTGCACCGTTAGCATCTACACCCACTGGGTACAGGCGCGATGGCGCAGTAAATTTGTCCGACTCATCATTCATTTTTATCTGCGTGATAACCAGTTGTGCCTTGTTAATGATGGCATTCGGTAGATTTTTGATATACGGTATGCGTATATCCAGCGAGGCACCCGGCTCATTCTGCACCAGTATAATGGAATCAGATACGGCGGTAGATTGTATATAGTTATTGGCCCAGGAACCGGTATAGTTGCGCGTGATGCGGTTAAAGTGCGCACAGTCGGTATATACAAAGTTCAGGAAGGCCGTTTTTACACTGTCGGGTTTGGTATTGCCGTTTTCTGAATAATACAGCGCAATAGACGCTCTGTTATAATCAGAATTGCCGTTCAGGTAAAAGTAAGGCACCGTACGGAAGCTGCTATTGCTGGTATCTGACGGGCCTATATAAATGCCTTTTATCTTATCCAGGAAGTCTGCGCTGTTATTAGAGCTGGCTGCTGCAGCTACCAGTTCGGCAGCAAACGATGCTTTCAGTTTTATACGCAGGTGCGGGCTGCGTACAGAACCCGCTATTTTCATGGTATCATACTTCAGGCCAAGAATATCAACCGGGGTAGGATTACTAACCGGGTTGCCCCAGTCTACGTTTTTATAAGATTTGCTGTAGTAGGTGCTGTCTTTACTCATGGTTTCCGTTACCCGGTACACGGTAAAACTTTGCATAGAAGGAGCGCTGCTGCTCAGCGTATCGCCCCAGCTGAAACCATAATAGGGCAGTATCAGCACGGCAGAGTCCGGCGTAGGTATGCTAAGGTTATTAGCCGTTGGTAAAAGCTGTGTATAGATACCCCAGTTGCTGCGGCCGAATAGCGGGTCGTTTACCGTGCCCAGCCCATGTATCACCGGTGTGCTGCTGGAACTGAAGCTGGTAACGATAGAATCGTCTATTACGGTTTTGGTTATCAGCGTTAGGGTATCACCAATGACGTTTGAATAAATATCATCGGCAATAGGCGCTATATTGGCCTTTATAATAGTATCCTCTTTGCATCCGGTATTGAAGATAGCAAGGCTGGTTACCGTCAATGCAGATACGAGGTTAAAAAATTGTTTTTTCAACTGGAGGTTATTTACAGCGAAAGTGATAAAAGAAATACTAAGACTCTGTTAAGCTTTTATAAAGGTCCAGCAGCTGGCTCACATCCTCTTTCCATGCTTCGTCATATTTCACCACTTTTTTGTAGCGGCTGGGCTTTATTTCATCCACCAGGTTTTGGCTCAGGTCGTCGCTGCCATGTATCACTACATCGGCATACTTACTGGCGCCCAGTGTCAGGGCATCGGCCGTACCTTCCTTGTAAGCTTCCAGGTCTTTCTCTTTGATGTCGGCGCTTATCAATGCCTTTTTTACAAAAGATGGGTTCAGCACTTCGTCAAACTGTGCGTTTTGTGCCGTATATACCACTTTTGAATAGCCGAAAACAGGCTCTTTTTTATAAGCCGTTTTCAGGTAAGCAGGTATGAGCGATGTCATCCACCCATGGCAATGGATAACGTGCGGCGGCCATCCGAATTTCTTAACGGTTTCCAGCGCACTTTTGCAGAAGAATATCATGCGTTCTGCATTGTCATCGTAGAATTTTTCGTGCTCATCGCGGAAAAGGGTCTTGCGCTTGAAGTAGTCATCATTATCCATGAAGTATACCTGCAAGCGTGCATTTGGCAGCGATGCTACCTTTATTATAAGCGGGTAATCGTCTTTGTCTATTATTACGTTGATACCGGACAGGCGCACTACTTCGTGCAGGCGGTGGCGGCGTTCGTTTATGGTGCCAAAGCGGGGCATGATAACGCGGACTTCTAATCCGGAATCGAATGTTTTTACGGCCAGCTTGTTCAGGATATGAGCAAAGTCGGTAAATTCAATGTAAGGTGAAAGTTCGTTGGCTACTATTAGAACACGTTTTTTGTCTACAGACATGCTTTAGTGTTAGATTAAAACAAGAAAAAAATATAAACTTGTCGGAAAATTGTCTGCAAAATTACGAAAATATTAAATTCAAACCGCTGTTTCGTGCAATGGTGTAAAACAATATCATGGTAATATTTAAGAAAGTTGTTGATATACAGTCATTTATATTGCAGAACACGGCAGCAGGGCGTACTGTTGCCTTCATACCTACTATGGGTGCACTGCACAGCGGCCACACCGCCCTGGTAGCAGCAGCTAAAAGGGATGGGCACATGACTGTTGCCAGCATTTTTGTAAACCCTACACAGTTCAATGATAAGTCTGATTTTCAGAAATACCCCACATCGGTAGATGCGGATATAGCCATGCTGGCCGCCACAGACTGCGATGTGTTGTTTCTGCCCACGGTAGATGAAGTGTATCCGCAGGGCACGGACAGCATGCCCGTTTATGACTTTGGCTACCTCGATACCGTGCTGGAAGGTGCCCGCCGCCCCGGGCATTTTAAAGGCGTAGGGCAGGTAGTAGCTCGCCTGCTGGATATTGTAAAGCCCGATAAACTATATATGGGGCAGAAGGACTACCAGCAGTGCATGGTAGTAAGAAGCCTGCTGCAGCAAACGGGCAGCCATGCTGAAATGATCATCAACCCCACTGTGCGCGAGGCCGATGGCCTGGCTATGAGCAGCCGCAACCGCCGCCTTACAGAGCCGCAGCGTGCGCTGGCAGGCATTATTTATCAATGCCTGGTATCTATACAGGCCAAGGGGCAGCAAGGGGGCGATTTTAAAATAGTGCAGAAAGAATGTGAAGACCTGCTGACCGATAAAGGCTTCAGGCCCGAATATATAGCACTGGCAGATGCCGATACGCTGGAACTGCTGGACAACTACGATAACAACCGCAAAACAGTAGCCCTTATAGCCGCATGGCTGGGCGATATACGCCTGATAGATAATATGCCCGTAAATGGCTAAAGATGGATATACGGCCCATATACGATGCACCCGCACTGGCAGGGCTCAATAAGCCTTTGCAAGACCTGCATGTGCAGCATTACCCCGGCATTTATAAGCCATACGATGAAGCGGCTATAACCAATTACTTTCTTACCTGCCTGGCCGATGACAGCTACCTGCACTGGGCAGCATATAAGGGCGAAACGCCCATAGGCTACCTGCAGGCACAAATCATACAGAAGCCTGAAAATGCTTTCGGCTACGCGCAGCATTCGCTGCATGTGCACCAACTGATGGTAGATGCCGCACACCGCCGCAGTGGTGCAGCTATATTATTAATGAAAACGGTAAAAGAAGCGGCACAACAACGCGGCATACATCGCATAGACCTCACCGTGCGCGATTTTAATGAAGCAGCCATAGCCTTTTACAAAAGCCTGGGTTATAAAACCGATATGCTGAGGGTGTGGGTAGAGGTATAGCCTTACATCGGTTTGCCCGTGGCTGGGTTTATCCTGAAGGTAAAGAACTGCGCTGCTCCTATGTTGCCGGTAATGATATAGGCATTGTTGCGTGCATCGTATAAAAGGGTGCGTACTTCTTTACTGCGTTCATCATTATACTGCTGTTGCCACATAATATTGCCATTGGCATTATACCTTACGGCAAAGAGCTTATTGCCATCTGTACTGCCTACAACAGTAAAGCCACCATCGCTATTAGCGGTCATAGCCATATACTGTCCCGGTGTTTCATAATTATAAGGCAGGTCTTTCCTCCATGCTTCCTGCCCCAGTATGTTATGCTTCACTATGAAGCTCTGCGCAATGGGTGTTTGCGTAGTGATGCAGGTAATGAACGCACCCTCTGCCAGCTCTACGCTTTGCGATGGGTAGGTATTATCATATATCTCGTTGCTGGTAGATACCGTTGTCTGAAACTGCGGGCCACCATAATCATTTGTTTTTGCCAGCACCACCTGCGATGGGCTGCTTACTGTTCCCATCACCAGCACATCGCCACTGCCACATGCTACAATATCTATCGGGTTATCGTTACCGCCGGTGTTAAAGTCTGTATTGCCCTGCCACAAGCTATCACCCTCGGCATTTATTTTCAGCACCATAGCACTGGCATTGTGTGTACCCAATACATAAAAGTTATCATCACGGTTCCTGATTATTTTATATGCCCTGCCTTGTTGTATCGTTTTCCTGAATAGCACATTGCCATTTACATCCAGCTTCATAAGTAGCTTGCCTGCATCATCACTGCCACATACCAGTATATCCCCACTTGCTGTTTCTATCGCCGATGTGATAATAGCATTACTGTCGTTTGCAAGCTCCTTTTGCCAGATGCTAATGCCTTGCTGGTCGGTTTTTACAACAAGTATTTTCTGTGCTGCAGATGTGCCGCAGTGCAGCAGCTTGCCATCTTGCAGTATAATGCTGGCGCCCGTGCCCGGCACTATTTTTCCGCTGTATTGATAATAAGTAGGCCTAGCCGCTTGTGGTTTTATTGCGTCTTCTTTTTTGCACGAAACGGCTAACAATGCAATGCTAAGGGTAGATATGAACAGGCGCATGGCTGACGAGTTTTAACTGTTATTTTAAAATTACGCCTGTGTTATGTTTTTGTTATGTTAAGTTTTGCCCTGCTCAAAAAAGATAACATTGGCGGTGGTTAGTTGATTGGTTGATTAGTTGACTTGTTGATTGGTGTGGTAAATGAAACACTAAAAAAGAGGGGATAACACATTGTGTTATCCCCTCAACTTAATATCTGTCAATTAACTAATCAACAAGTCAACCAATCAACAAGCTAACTAACCCTCGTTATCTTCAGCATATTAGTAGGGCCGTGTTCTACTATCGGTGTGCTACCTGTGTTTACAGCTACATCACCTGCTTTCAGCAGCCCTTTTTCTTTTAGTATGGCCATCTGGTCGGCAAATATTTTATCAATGCTTTCCTCGTGCGCGTAGAAAAAAGCCTGCACACCCCAGCTAAGGCTTAGCTGGTTTACCAGTGTTTGAGTTTTGGTAAAGATGTATAATGGCGAACGCGGACGGAAGCTGGAAAGCATAAAGCCCGTATAACCCGATTGTGTCATGCCTATCAATGCATTAGCTTTAATGTCTTTCGCTATTTCGCAGGCATTGTAGCACAGCGCATCGCTCAGGAACGATGGGGAGTGTGCCTGTGGTACCAGGTTGCGGTTATATACTATTTCTTCTTTCTCCACCTCGCCTATGATGCTCACCATGGTTTTAATAACAAGTGATGGATAATTACCCATCGCTGTTTCGCCACTCAGCATCACAGCATCGGCACCTTCCAGCACAGCATTGGCCACATCGGTTATCTCACTACGGTTGGGGCGCGGGCGGTCTATCATGCTTTCCATCATCTGCGTAGCTATAATCACCGGCTTAGCACGGTGTATACACTTGCGTATGATGTTCTTCTGTATCATCGGTATCTGCTCCAGCGGCAGTTCTACACCCAGGTCGCCACGGGCTACCATTACCGCATCCGATGCCAGTATAATTTCGCGCAGGTGTTCCAGCGCTTCCGGTTTTTCTATCTTGGCTATGATCTTGGCATTACTGTTCTTCTCCTTCAGTATGCGGCGCAGGTCGTGTATATCATCGGGCTTGCGCACAAAGGAAAGAGCTACCCAGTCTATATTCTGGCTGATAATGAAGTCGAGGTCGGCCAGGTCTTTTTCTGATAAGGAGGGTAATGAGATTTTAGTATCCGGCAGGTTTACACCTTTTTTCGGCAGCAGTGTACCGGCTGTTACAGCCTTCACCTTCACGCGGTTGTCTGCAGTTATTTCTACCACCAGCACTTCTATCTTGCCATCATCCAGCAATATCTTTTCACCTATGCGCACATCGGTATGAAAGGAAGGATAAGAGATATACACCCCATCTTTATCGCCTATGCGTTTTTCATTGGTAAAGTAAAACTCCTCACCCAGTGGTAGGTCCAGCATGCCATCTTTCAGGTCGCCTACACGCAGCTTAGGGCCTTGCAGGTCGGCAAGTATGGCTATGTTAAAAGGGAAATCTTTATTGATGCGTTGAATATGGTCTATTACTTCTTTGTGCTGGTCGTGTGTGCCGTGCGAAAAGTTTAGCCTGAACACATTGACACCGGCTTCTACCAGTTCCAGCAGTTTTTCATACGTATTACATGCTGGGCCTACGGTAGCAATGATTTTGGTTTTATGTAGCATTTACCTGTTTTGGATTAATAAGATACAAAAGTCATGCTTTTGGAGGAGAAAAGGTGTTGTTTGGGATACGGTTATTTTATGCTTTTAATAAGTTTTAAGCACTTTATGCATTACGTATAAAAATATTCATATTACTGGTAAAGGGTTTCAGCCGACATATTATAAACCCCCGTGAAAACACCAGTTTTTTAGGATTGGGCATAGCGGTATTTTTCAAAAATTTTCTTCTATATGATAACCAACAAATTTTTGATCGCATCCCTTTTCTCCCTTACTGTTTTCGCTGCCTGCCAAACTAAGGAAAAGGGTTCCCGCGAAGAGGCAGAGGATAGTGCCAACCAGGCCATGCTGAATGCATTTAACGCCGCCGGCCCCGTTTTTATTTCTACCGATTCGGCCAATAGGATGATATCAAGCTACCTGAATAGCATTGGTAGTACCAGCAATGATTCTAATTTAACGTCCCTTATTATTAATGCAGACAGCCTGAGGGCATATCTCTACAACACGAATATAAAACATGTAAAGATAATGTTCGCACATAAATTAAGTTATATTAATAGCGGCAAGGGGGGGCAAAACGCAGGCTTTAGTAAAAATGCGCTTACAGCAATACTGGTCGGATTTGATGCGAACGATAATTATATTTACAACGACAAGGGACAGGTGATGGATAACATGACGCCATGTCCGCACAACTGCCCGTCATCTGGTACAGCCGCAAATAATACCTTACAATAATCTATGTTAAGTTATGAACAGAGCGTAATAGTAGGATTAGTTATATTAGGGTACGCCGTTATTTGCGCTCTGTTCAAATACAAGCAATTTGACAAACCGACACGGGTGTTAGCATGGTTAATGCTAATAACCTTAATTAATGAAAGAGTAGCAGATTATTACGCTCATAATGGAGGGAATAATTTTATATCCTATGGTGTATTCAATCCCATTCAGTTATTGATCATAGCGCTATATTTTAACTATAGCATACCATTTTTTAAATCGAATAAAATAGGTATATATATAGGAATAGCCGGGTGCATTTTAGGGTTTATTAATTATTATGTTGTGCAGTCACCCGCCAAAATGAATACGTATTTTTTACTTGCGGAAAGTATAATAGTTGTGGCCATGAGTTTAATTGCTTTCTATAATATGCTGCAAAGCGATAACGATATGCGCTTAAGGAACAACCCGCATTTTTGGTTCACTGCTATCTTTTTGTTTTTTTGGACAGCAACATTTTTATTCTGGGGACTCTACGACTTTTTGATTGAACAAATAAAAGTAAATGCAGGATTACTTCACCTTTCACTAATTCTTATCAACGTGATTACATACATCGGCTTCGGCACTGTTTTTCTCTTATACCCAAAAATGAAAACGGCAAATGAACAGTAATTATGTATTGGTGCTATTTATTGCTGGCACCATGTTGCTTATGCTTTTTGCATTCTTCTTTATTATGTACATGCAGGTGCAGAAACGTAAGCAAAACCGTTTTCGCTGGGAAAAAGAGCAGTTGGAATTTGCCTACAAAAGCGAAATACTGAAAACGGGCCTCGAAGTGCAACAGCATGCCCTCGATAAAATTTCAGGCGAACTGCATGACAACATTGGCGGCCGCCTTACGGCTGTGATGCGCAACCTGATAGCGGCCAATACACCTGTACCGCTGGAAACAGCAAACATGCTGCGCACCCAGGCGGTATCGCTACTGGAAGAGGTAATAAAAGATGCGCGCAGCATCAGCCATACCCTTAATAGCCAGTATGTTATTACCAAAGGATTAGTAGCTTCTGTAAAAAAAGAAGTAGATTACATATGCAAGGCAACAGGCATGCATTGCGATGTGCTGGTTACCGGCGATTACTACAGCCTGGATGATGAAAAGGAACTGATCGTCTTCCGGATGGTACAGGAATCGATAGCCAATGTGGTGAAACACGCCGGCGCTACACGCATGGATGTGAAGATGCACTATGAACCCGAACATTTTACAGTAACCATAACCGATAACGGTAAGGGCTTTAACACTACAGCCCCTGCCGGCGAAAGTTCGGGTATAGGATTAATGAATATGCAAAACAGGGCCCGTTTCATAAATGGCACGCTTCATATACGCTCTGCCAGCGGTTCGGGTACCGAAGTAATATTGTCCGTAAACACACTACCACCAAATGAAAAAGGAAAAAAAGTATAGTGTAGCATTAGCCGATGACCACTCCATTCTCCGAACAGGATTGATATTCATCATCAATTCCTTCCCCGATTTTCATGTGGACATAGAAGCAGGTAGTGGCGACGAACTGCTGGATAAAATAGCCGATGCCAAACGCAAACCGGATGTATGCATCATGGATGTGAACATGCCCGGCATGAATGGGTATGATACTACCAGGGAATTAAAAAAGATGTGGCCCAACATTGGTGTACTGGCCCTATCTATGCATCACAACGAGTTTAGCGTTATTAAAATGCTGCGCAGCGGTGCATCGGGCTACCTGCCTAAAGAAACCGGCCCTGTAGAACTGGAAGAAGCATTAACTTCTATCATTAATGGTGCCATCTACTATTCCGACCTGGTATCTGAAAAAACCGTTGCACAGGCATCGGATGCCAGCCTCGCCAAATCGCAAAAATTTACTAAAGCAGAACTGGAATTCCTCGCCTATTGCTGTAGCGATTATACCTACAAAGAGATAGCTGAAAAAATGGGCCTTAGCTTCCGCACTATCGATTGGTACCGCGACAGGCTGTTTGAAAAGCTAAAGATAAAAACACGCACCGGCCTGGCTGTTTTTGCCTTCCAGATAGGTGTTGAACCTATTGCATAGTGGGTGTTGTAAGACCGGGAGAGAAAGAAAAAAAGGGTTTACAGGGTCAAACAAACAAACAGTGCAAAAGTATTGTGCGTTCTTGTAAAAAACACCGGTGTTTTTCACAGTATTTCAAGTTTTTTTTCGGGCAATGTTAAGGTTGTGTCATAAACGGCTGCGGCTATGTTGCTGGCATAGTTATTTGAAAACATACTGCAGTATATCTTTTAAACTATAAAAACGTTTGTTATGACACAAGTAAATCAACCCGGTCAAACGCCGGGACAACGACAAGAAATGGATGAGCAACTGCACCCTTCCATTCCCCAGGAAGCAGACAGCCTGAACGATGAAGATTTGACAGAAGAAGATGAAGAGGAAGAAAGCATGTACGATGCAGGCGCAGGTAGCGATGGTGGTGCTGCCGGCGATGGCGGTGCAGCATGAGCTAATTAAAAAGAGCGAACCGGTTCAAACAGTTCGCTCTTTTTTTTATAAGGTTAGCAGCCCGTATTTATACAGCCCGTTCACCGGCTTATTATCCCAGAAGAGTTCAAAGTCTTCCAGTCCGGCAGCTTCGTAGCTATCTTTTATTTCCTGCAACGTGTAGTTTTTGGTATTGTCTGCCGCCAGCTTGCCCAGTGTATCGGCCAGCCATAGGCCTTGTTCTTTATCCACTTTTATATTCAGGCTATCCTTACGGCTCTGGAAGGTGAGCGATGATAATTCCCACTGGTTGCCTTTCTTCGATTTGATGACCGTTTCCACTTCGGGATTTTTGCCCAGCCACACTACTTTGGCAGTTGGCTTGGCACTTGCCAGCTCATCGGCTTCCAATGCCTTTACAACATAATCAGGTGGCACCGTAGTCTTCGGTACTTTAAATTCAAACCATTTCTGCAACGGATAATCAAAGCACGCCCCGTGCATATAGTTCAGCAGCGATTTCTTCAGCCCGTAGCTAAAGCTATCATGGTCGGCACCTGTAGGGTCGGTATGCACTATATCATTATTGGCGAATGTGCCGAGGGCTTCTGTTTCTTTCTTCACTTTATACTTATCAGGCTCTAGTCCCACAGGGCTGTGCGCCGTCATGGCAAACTGGTGCCAGAAGGCCGACTGCAATATGCCTGCTTCAAACATTTGCCTTACCATCTCCAGCGAGTCGATGGTTTCCTGTGCTGTTTGTGTAGGGAAGCCATACATCAGGTAGGCATGCACCATAATGCCCGCTTCGGTAAAGTGTTTGTTCACCCTGGCTACCTGGGCTACGGTAATACCTTTCTGTATTAAATCAAGCAACCTGTCGGATGCCACTTCCAATCCACCCGATACCGCTATGCAGCCCGATTCTTTCAGCAGCATACACAGGTCACGTGTAAAACTTTTCTCAAAACGGATATTGGTCCACCAGCTCACATTCAGTTTCCGGCGGATGATCTCCAGTGCCAGTGCCCGCATCAGTGCAGGTGGTGCCGCCTCATCTACAAAGTGGAAGCCGGTTTCGCCTGTCTGTGCTATTACCTCTTCCATCCTATCGCACAGCAACTGCGCGGTGATGGGCTCGTAATGTTTTATATAAGGCAGCGATATATCGCAAAAGGTACATTTACCCCAGTAGCAGCCATGCGCCATGGTCAACTTGTTCCAGCGGCCATCGCTCCACAGGCTGTGCATGGGGTTCACTACTTCTATAGCAGAAATATATTTATCCAGCAAAAAATCGCTATAGTCAGGAGTGCCTACTTGTCCTTGTTTATAATCGCTGCACGATGGATTGTCTAAGAATATCACCTTGCCATCCTGCAAGGTAAAGGTGCGCTTCAGTTCTTCTACTGCTCGCCTGCCATGTATATATTGCACCAGTGCTTCAATAGGCGCTTCGCCATCATCCAGCGTTATGAAATCGAAGAACTCAAACACCCGCACATCCGATAAAGAACGCAGCTCCGTATTCGGAAAGCCGCCACCCATCACTAGTTTCACGTTGGGGTAGTGTTGCTTTATCCACTGTGCACAGCGGAAGGCAGCATACAGATTTCCCGGAAAGGGTACCGATAGTGCCACCATCATGGGCTGCACATCCTGCATGCGTTGTTGCAGTATTTCTATCAGCAGGGTATCTACCAGTGTCAGCGGTGCCTGCAGTGCAGCATACAGTTCATCAAAGCTATTGGCCGAACGCCCCAACCTTTCCGCATACCTGCTGAAACCAAAATGGCTATCCACGCATTCCTGTATCAGGTCACTCAGGTCTTCCAGGTACATGGTGGCCAGGTGTTTGGCCTTGTCCTGTGTGCCCATGCTGCCGAATGCCCAGTTCAGGTCGTCCAGCTGCGCAAAGCGGCTGGCCTCGGGCAGGTAGTTGCGTTTGCATATCAGGTGCGCCATGGTAGGCGTATGCCCCTGTAAAAATTTGATGACGGCGTCTACCGTTTGTATATAATCATCCTTCAGCGCAATGATGCGCTTTACATTCTCACTCCATTCTTTGGTCGTATCTACCTGCGCAAACAACCGTTCCAACCCTGCTTTCGAGAACAGCGCGATCGTTACCTCGATACCCATATCGGCCTGCACCGCAGGTATCTGCCGTGTATTCAGGAAGCCCTTCAGGTAAGCCGTAGCCGGGTAGGGCGTATTTAGCTGTGTAAACGGTGGTGTTATTAATAATACAGGTGCACTCACAATAGCCATTCAAATTAGCTGCAAAAGTATCACGAAATATTGAATTGGCCTTTATGGCAGCATAGCTACACAAGCGGCGCACCGTGCGTAGCGCGTATCAGTTTCTTTTCCAGCGGTGGTATGCTGTGCACGGTGCGCAGGAAGATGCCCGTAAGGATAGGGTTGCCAAACCAGTTTTGTATGGCCCGCCCCCATGCCAGCCGTTGCTTAAAGGCTTTATTCCATTGCTGCTGATAGGTATGCTCCAATTGCAGCCTGTCTTGCATCGCTATCACTTCTTTGTCTAGCAGCTTACTTTGCTTGATGAGGGTGGTCAGCATCTTAGCCCCCGCTATCGCCATCGACATGCCATTGCCGCACAGCGGTGTTATCAGCCCAGCCGTATCGCCACACATCAGTATGTGGTCTTGTATCAGTGTCTTGGGCGAGAAGTTAATTTCATTGATGGCCAGAGGTGCATCATATAACTGTTCTGCGCTTGAAAAATGCTTTTTCAGTACCGGGTTCTTATGCAGCACTGCCGCTTCAAATTCCGGTATCGATTTATAATGATAGTTCTTACCACGCCTGTACAGGTAGCACATGCAATACTTATCATCCTCTATCCGCGATATACCACAATACCCATCTGCAAAATTATCCAGTCCTATTTCATCCGTAGGGTAGTCTAGCCGCACATGATACTTCACAGCCGTATAGCCTGTATGCTGTTGCATAAAGGCGCGGTTCAGTTTCTTATCCAGCATCTCGCGTTTGCCATAGCTGCCTATCACCAGTTTGGCGGTATAGCTTTTTGCACCTGCATCTACGGTAAATATATCATTGGCAAAACGTATGTCATTCACTTTCGTATCTGTCAATACTTCCGCGCCATTCTTTATAGCCAGTAGTGATAGGGCATGATCCATGGTATACCTGCTAATGCCAAAGCCACCTAAGTCTAATTGGGTATGTATATTCTTGCCCTGCGGTGTAGAGATGCGCAGCTTGCTAATGCGCGATGCCCCCAATGTAAACGGGTCGAACCCTAGCGACTGCAAATAGCCCAGTACTTCATTGCTGATGTATTCGCCGCATACTTTATGGTAAGGATAGGTTTTCTTTTCCAGCAGCAATACATGACTACCCGCAGCCGATAGCTCGATAGCAGATACCAGCCCTGCCAATCCGCCACCTACTATGATAATGTCGTAGTCTGTATGCATCGTGTTGTTACTTCTTTATAATGACCTCCCATCGCCATGCCCACCGCCATTTTATAGTATAGTTCGTGATGCCTGCATCGTGCAGTAGTTGTTCCAGTTCTTTTCTTGTAAATGCACGTGCTACCGATAGCTTCGCATCGTTCTTCACCATATAGGTTTTAGAGAACAGCGATGTAAGCACACCAATAGCATGATACGCAAACCAATGCCGATGCAGGTCGTTTATAATAACAGCTTTGTTGCTGATGCTGTAAAACATCCGGAGTATCGGCACTAGTGCTGCATCGGTAAAATGATGGCAGAATAGATTACATAGCACTACATCCGCACGCTCTTCGCACATCTTCTCATCCCACACGCTCATCTGCTTATAGCTGATGTTTCTATAATCGGCGGACTGCTCCATGGCATAGTGTATCATCACGCGGTTATAATCTATACCTGTTAGCACCACTTCTTTTTTGCGCTGTTGTGCCCAGCCTGCTATTTCGCGCAGCATATCGCCGCCACCGCTGCCTATGTCTATTATACTCGTGGGCTTATCTTTCGGCAGGTCCAGTTTATCCAGTGCATGCAGCACAATGCTATAACCACCTAATAGTTTATTGATCACCTCCAGCTCGCGTAGGTTCTGTCGCAGTTCATTTTCAGGCGCTGCCAGGTCGTCCATTATCTCTGCTTCATTGCTGCGTATGCTCAGGTCGGGCATGGGCTTATACTATTTCAGCTATTAAAGATTCTACGGTAATGCCGGGCCCAAAGGCGCACGACAATACTTTCTTCCCTTTATCTGCCTGCGTCGGCCGCTGCAAATAGCGCTCCAGTACAAACAACACCGTTACCGATGACATGTTGCCAAAATCATTCAGCACACTATAAGAAACCTTGTTGTCTTCTTTGGTAATACCCAGTGCTTGCTCGCAGGCCTCCAATATCTTAATACCGCCGGGGTGTATGGCATACAGGTCTATATCAGCCTGCTGCATATTTGCTTTTTGCAGTAGCTTTTCTACCAGCCCGTGTATATTGCCTTTTACTACTTTTGGTACCTCCGGTGTCAGCCTTAGGTCAAAGCCCAGGTTGCCGATGCGCCACACCATTTCATTGCTGGCGCTTTGCTCAAATTCTGCATAAAAGCTCTTCAATGCCAGTTTCAATTTCTGTGCATCACTGCTCAGGCTTTTTGCCGATACAATGGCTGCAGCAGCCCCATCGCTAAAGAGGGCATTGGCCACCATCTGGTTGGCTTCATTGCTTTTCTGGTAGTGCAGCGAGCATAGCTCCACACCCGCCAGCAGCACCACGGCTTCCGGCTCCGAACGCACAATGTGATACGCATACTTCAATGCATTGATGGCTGCATAGCAGCCCATAAAATTGATGCAGGTACGTTCTACATTTCTGGGTAACCCCAGCTTTTCAGTTATTTCTATATCCAGTCCCGGTGCGTGCATGCCGGTGCAGCTAAAGCTTACTACATGCGTTACTTCTTCTTTTTTCAGCAGGTCCAGTTGTGCAAATGCATTGCGGCAGGCTTCGGCACATAGGTCGCCGGCATGCTGTTCATATATCTGCATGCGTTGCGCTATATCCGTTTGCGGATACCTGCCCGATGGGTGAAACAGTTGATTGTCTTCCGCATCCTGCGTCCCAAACTCGCTCAATACACTGTGACGGTAGGTAATGCCACTCTTGCTGTATATCTGCCGCAGGGTTAGCCTTTCAGCGCGGTTCAGCCCATTGGCCGATTCCAGTATATCGTAATGGTCCTGTTGGCATATTTTATTTACAGGTACTGCGGTGCCTATAGCTTGTATTGTTGGGGTGCTCATTTCACTATATTTACAATATTAAAACAAGGGTTTGAACCGGTCCATTACATTTACGAAAAATCTTTTCGACAGGGATACGTTACTGCATTTACGCATTCCGTTTTCTATTTACTTATTCCCTGTCTTCTGGTTCGGTATCAGTCAATCCCTAAATATTCATGCCATAGATGTATTTATCGTATTCATTGTGCTTCATTTGTTTATCTATCCTGCCAGCAACCTGTACAATAGCTATATGGATAAAGACACGGGCAGCATCGGTGGACTGGAACACCCGCCGCCAATAAAGCGCAGTATGTACTATACCAGTATTATTGTGGATGTGGCCGGTTTACTGATTTGTGCCCTCACAGGCTGGCAAAATGTATTGCTGGTTGCGGGCTATATCGCCTTTTCAAAATCGTATAGCTGGGATGGTATCCGCCTGAAAAAATACCCGCTTTGGGGATGGCTCAGTGTTATGTTCTTCCAGGGGGGCTATACTTTCATGCTTAGTAGTATGACCGCCCAGCGGCAGGTAGATATGTTCTGGTTTACCCCCGCCAACCTGGAAGGTATGCTCATCGCATCGCTCATGCTGGGTGGGTCTTACCCGCTCACGCAGGTGTACCAGCATGAAGAGGACGGCGAGCGTGGCGATTATACCATCAGCTACAAGCTGGGTGTAAAAGGTACTTTCATTTTCTCAGGCATTTTCTTTGCACTGTCGGCCATCGTCTGCTATCATTACTTCACTACCTGGCGCACACTAACCGATTTCTTTATTTTCGTCGCCTGCCTGTCGCCGCTCATTATTTACTTCAACTGGTGGTTTGCCCGCGTATGGAAAGACCCTGCCGAGGCACGTTATAAATACGCCATGCTGATGAATAAAATATCTGCTGCGTGCATGATTGTTTGCTTTACCATCATTATGATAAAGGATAGCGTGTAGCATGACATTCGCAGAAAAGGTCATCCGTTTCAATCAGCAACTGCAATATACCGGTGCACCATTGCCTGCGGGTATCCGCGTGATGAACCCGTTTATCGAAAATCCCGAAGCGCTGAAGGTTTCCACTGCATTCTATAAAAAATATTATAGCGATACGAAGCCACGCCATCTTATACTCGGCATCAACCCCGGCCGCTTTGGCGCAGGGCTTACAGGCGTACCCTTTACCGATCCCAAGCGCCTGATAAACGAATGTGGTATACCGTACCAGGGTAAGCTCACACACGAGCCTTCTTCTGTTTTTGTATATGAAATGATACATGCCTTCGGTGGGGTAAAAGCATTCTACGAAAAGTTCTATATCAATTCCCTTTGCCCTTTAGGCTTCACCAGTGTAGATGCAGCGGGCAGGGAAAAGAACTATAATT
Organism: Flavipsychrobacter sp.; assembly: GCA_036406055.1. Lineage (GTDB taxonomy): Bacteria > Bacteroidota > Bacteroidia > Chitinophagales > Chitinophagaceae > Polluticoccus. Next base: position 22,940 of record DASWWE010000189.1, read on the forward strand.
ATTATGATAGCTCCGCACTCATTGCTGCTGTAAAAGATTATATCATTGAGAACATCCGCAAGCAGATAGCCATGGGTACGGTGCCTGGTATTTGCTTTTGCCTGGGCTTAGGTAAAAACATTGCCTTCCTGCAAAAGCTGAACAAAGAATATCATTTCTTCGAAACCATCATCCCGTTGGAACACCCGCGCTTCATTGTGCAATACAAGAATAAAAGTATACAGTCGTACATTGACAAGTATGTGAATGCTTTTCGTTCGGTAACGGGATAGTCATAACTAAAAGAACCGCCATGCAGGCGGCCTTCTAATAGGTTCATATTGTGGGGTAATGAGTGGAATATCAGTGATTGGTGTAATTACAGGGGCTGCCAGGAGATCAGCGCCACAATTCCTTATCTCTGCAAACAAAGGTATAACATTTTTTTTGAATTAACTCCAAAGCTTATGTGAGGCTTCCCCTTTTATATCCCCCTGTTTGCTATGGTTTCGTTTTGTATTTTCAGGCCGCATTTAGCATTGATATGAAGAAAATTTTACTGGCGATGGTTTTGCTGTCGGGTGCAACCTATTATGCATCAGCGCAAAACGGAGCATTCAGAAGCCCCGGCAATTCACTTTATTGGAAAAACCGCATGCCCGATGCCGCTTACTGGCAGCAGGATGTGCATTATGATATAGATGCCCGGATAGATGAAGAAAAGCACATTATAGAAGCTGCAGAAACACTCGAGTATTGGAACAATTCTCCCGATACGCTGCACTTCGTCTTCTTCCACCTGTGGCAAAATGCTTTCGTAAAGGGTTCGCACCTGCACGCCCTGGAGAAAGCAAGCAACACCAAAATAAGGCTGGGCAGGTATGAAAAAGAAGGGCTGGGCACGGTAGTTGAAAAGCTGACGGCTGATGGCAGTGAGGTGAAAACAGAACTAGATAACACTATAATGAAAGTGTACCTGCCAAAGCCATTATACCCCGGTGCTAAGGTGCGCTTTGTGATGGACTTCAAAACCTATTACGATAATGGCGCTACCCGCCGCCGTATGAAGATGTATGATGCCTGGGGCTTCAAGCATTACAACGGTGTGCAGTGGTTCCCGAAGATATGTGTGTACGATCGCAAGTTTGGCTGGGACACACACCAGCACCTCAATAAAGAGTTTTATGCCGACTTTGGTTCTTACAATGTATCACTCGATTTTCCTTCTAACTATATAGTAGAGGCAACAGGTGAACTGATGAACCGCAAAGAAATGCTGCCCGATACGCTGCGCGAGAAGCTGGACATCAAAAACTTTGCAAACAAAAAGTGGAATGAAAAGCCATCGGAAATAATAGCCTATAAAAAAGGTGAGCGTAAAGTATGGCGCTTCAAGGCCAATAATGTGCATGATTTTGCCTTCACGGCCGATCCGTCTTACCGTATAGCTACTACATATTGGAATGGCGTGGAGTGCGTAGGGCTGGCACAGGAACCGCATGCTGCCAAATGGCAAAATAGTGCGGAGTATGTGGCTAAAATAATCAAGACATTTTCTGAAGATATCGGCATGTATCAATACCCCAAAATGGTGGCTGCCGATGCTGCCGATGGTATGGAATATCCTATGCTGACATTGGACGGTGGCGGCGACCCCGGGTATCGTGGCCTGCTGGTGCATGAAATAGCGCACAACTGGTTTTACGGCCAGGTGGGTAATAATGAAACCTATCGGGCTGCATTAGATGAGGGCTTCACCCAGTTCCTCACCGCATGGGGGCTGCGTAAAATAGACGGCGATACGCTGGTGGCCGATAAGGTAAAAGGGTATAAAGGTTTGTTTCATGAACCGGAAGTAGTGGTGGATAGGCGCGTGTATAATGCTTACCTCTACGATGCCCTGAATCAGGATGAAGTGCAACTCAATACACACTCCAACGATTTTCACAATGCGCTGGGCCATGAAGGGGGCTACCGTGGTGTATATTATAAAACAGCTACCATGCTCTATAATATGCAGTATGTGCTGGGCGATTCCTTATTCCTCGCAGCTATGCAGCATTACTTCAACCAATGGCGTTTTGCACACCCGTATTTTGAGGATTTCAGAAATTCAATTATACAATTTACTCATGTAGATCTCAACTGGTTCTTCGACCAATGGTTGGAGACTACCAAGACCATCGACTACGGCATCAGCGGCATACGCAAGCGTGGGCCGGGGAGGTACGATATCACCTTCCGCCGCAGGGGACAGATGCAGATGCCTATCGATTTTACAGTAACGGATAAAGACGGTGCTAAGCACGATTTTCATATCCCTAACACCTGGTTCGAGAAAAAAACACATGCTACCGTATTGCCTAAATGGTATGGCTGGGATAACCTGCACAGCACCTATACGGCAACAGTTACCGTGCCCGAAGGCATCCGCAATGTGCAGATAGATACCAGCTTCCGCCTGGCCGATATCTACATTATGGACAACTACAAATCGCGTGGCCTGCCGTTCTCACCCAAAGCACTGGCATTGAAACTGGATGGTGGTGTCAGCGCCCCCTGGGACCGCCGCCACAACCGTGCCTATGTACGTCCCGATGTGTGGTACAATCCTGTAGACGGTATCAAGCTGGGTGCGCACCTGGAAGGCGATTATCTCTACAGCATGCATAAGATAGATGCTACGGTGTGGGTGAATACCCACTTCTTCCAGGCATACGATTATCAAAGCACCAAGAGCCAGGGCTGGTATGAT
>DASWWE010000190.1:0-9731 GCA_036406055.1 Flavipsychrobacter sp.
GGTTGTCCAAATCTTCGTGTTGGCCCAAATTATGTTCCTGGTTATGTTGCATGTTGTTGAAAATGATAATTTCCGCGGACAAAAATAATAGTTATTCCCTCAAAATCATAATATTTTTACCCTGATTTCGTTATTTAAAAGCCTCGATGCGTCAATATCTTAACTGGAAAAACTATTTAATAATAATTGCTATGTGTATAGTGGCAGCTTCGCTCTACTATACCAACAGGCTGGCAGCCAACCTGGCGCATGAAGAACGTAAGAATGTAGAGCAACTGGTAGAGGTGCTGAAGCTGCAATACAGTACCGATCCCGCCACACAGCAATATGCCTCTATAGCCATTGGGCAGAACAAGACCATCCCCCTGATATTAAGCGATGACAAGGATGTAGTGCAGGATTATAAAAATCTTGACAGCAACAAAATAGAGAAAGACAATGCTTACCTGCAACACAAACTGGCAGAGTTTAAAGAGCTACACCCACCCATTATTTTCAATTACGATTTCGGGCAGCAATATGTGTACTATGGCGAATCGTCTTTGCTGCAACAACTTAGGTATTATCCTTATGTACAGTTCACTATCATTATTCTTTTCCTGATAGTGGTGCTGATAGCACTTAGCTCAGCACACCGTTCGCTACAAAACCAGGTATGGGTAGGGCTGTCTAAAGAAACAGCACATCAGTTGGGCACACCGCTGAGTTCTATAGAAGGCTGGCTGGAACTGCTGAAAGATACCGATGGCAATAACGAAGCCGTAGTAGAAATGCAGAAAGATTTGGACCGCCTGAAGCTGGTGGCCGATAGGTTTAGCAAGGTAGGTAGTGCACCACAACTGGAAGAAGAAGACCTGGTAGCGCGTATGCAGAATATGGTGGACTATATGCAAAAGCGTTCGCCAAGTAAAGTGAATATCAGCTTACAAACCGATAGTAAAGAAGTGCCGGTAAACATCAGCGGCCCGTTGTTCGACTGGGTGGTAGAGAACCTGATGCGCAACGCGCTGGATGCTATGGATGGGAAGGGAGAGATAGAAGTACGCATACAAGACCAGAAGCAGCAGGTATGGGTAGATGTATCGGATACCGGTAAAGGCATAGCCAGGCACCAGGTGAAAAAGATATTTACACCCGGCTATACCACTAAAAAGCGTGGCTGGGGTTTAGGCTTGTCTTTATCAAAACGTATTATAGAGCAGTATCACCACGGTTCTTTGTTTGTGAAACAAACAGAAACAGGAAAGGGCACCACTTTCCGCATCATACTACGGCGTTAATGTTTTTCATTTTTGATTTTTCAGTTTTCGGGTTACATTTGCAGTCCCTCAAAAACATATGCGGCGGTGGCGAAACTGGTAGACGCACTACTTTGAGGTGGTAGCGCCTGTCATGGGCGTGGGAGTTCGAATCTCCTCTGCCGCACTGGATGAAGGCCTGTACATAGTACAGGCTTTTGTTTTTATAAGTCCGCAACTTTCGGGTAGGTAGCTATGGGAATGCAGGGTAGTTTTGTGTAATAAATACGTTAGATATGATGACAAGGGAAGCTACAGACTACGAGCGTATAGCAGCGGCCATAGATTATATCAGGGATAACTTTAAAGAGCAGCCCAACCTGGATGAAGTAGCGGCGGCCATTCATTTAAGTCCCTACCATTTTCAGCGTTTGTTTACAGAATGGGCAGGTGTAAGCCCTAAGAAGTTCCTGCAGTACATAAGCATAGCGCATGCCCGCACATTATTGAAAGATAAAGCTGCTACCTTATTTGAAGCCGCTTTTGAAACGGGACTTTCAGGCATCGGCAGGCTACACGATCTGTTTGTGAATATAGAAGGCATGACCCCGGGCGAGTATAAGAATGGCGGCGCAGCACTCACCATCAACTATAGCTATGCAGAAACACCGTTTGGCAATATTCTCATCGCCTCTACCGCTAAAGGTATTTGCTATATGGCCTTTGCAGATGATGAAGCACTGGCATTGAAAGAACTGCAGGATATATTCCCCAATGCGCAATATCAGCAAATGACGGATATACTGCAGCAGTCGGCATTGCAGATATTTAGCCACGACTGGAACAGTCTTGAGAAGATAAAATTACATCTGAAAGGTACCGATTTTCAACTGAAGGTGTGGGAGGCATTGCTCAAAATACCTACCGGTAAACTAGCCAGCTATGGTAGCATTGCAGCGCAGCTACAGGCGCCATCTGCATCACGTGCAGTAGGTTCGGCTGTAGGCGATAATCCAATTGCATTTCTCATACCTTGTCACAGGGTTATACAGTCGGGTGGGGAGTTGGGGCAATATCACTGGGGTGGTACCCGAAAGGCAGCTATGATAGGCTGGGAAGCGGCACAAGTAAATGGTGAAGGGTAGTGTGGCAACATCGCGAACTGGATGCCACCACGGTGCATGCTATGATAAGAAACCAACAGGTAACGATGGGTGGTAATAAAAGGCTGAAGATATATGGTAAACTGTCGTGCGCATCGGGCAAGCGAATGAAGCGCGAGAATCGGGTTTTCTTTACGAATGAGGCAGCAGCAATATATGCGGGCTACAGACCGTGCGGACACTGCATGCCGAAGGCTTACAAAAAATGGAAAAAAACGAAATGAACTTATTTAATAACGAACCTGTGCAAAACCTGCTGCCATACGATGGGGTGGTGGAGTACTACGGTGTGGCGATAGACAATGCTGTGGCAGATGGATACCTGCAAAGGCTGTTGCAGGAAATAGCTTGGCAGCACGATGAGGCGGTGATATTTGGCAGGCACATTGTTACTGCCCGTAAAGTGGCCTGGTATGGCGATGCGGGTTATGATTATACTTATTCGAATACCACCAAGCGTGCTTTGCCATGGACCAAAGACCTGTTACAGCTGAAAGCGGTAGTAGAGCAATTGACAGGTGAAACTTTCAATTCCTGCCTATTGAACCTATATCACAATGGCAATGAAGGTATGGCCTGGCACAGCGATGATGAAAAGATGCTGGCCAAAGATGGGGCCATAGCATCCCTGAGCTTCGGTGCAGAACGCAAGTTCTCTTTCCGGCACCGGCATACTAAAGAAACACGGGCAATGATGCTACAACACGGCAGTTTGCTGGTGATGAAGGGTGCTACACAAACACATTGGCTGCACTGCCTGCTCAAGTCGAAGAAGGTAACGCTGCCGAGGATAAACCTCACATTCCGCAAGATGGTGGCACAATAAAAAAGCCGTCGGTCAAGACGGCTTTTTCGTGTATGTTTTTAGCAAATGCTTATTGCATTGATTTTGCATCTTTCAGGAATTGTTCCAGCCCCAGGTCTGTAAGCGGGTGTTTCAGCAAGCCCATGATAGATGACAGCGGGCAAGTGCACACATCGGCACCTGCTTCCGCACAGCGGATGATGTGCAGCGGGTTGCGGATAGATGCTGCGAGTACTTCTGTCATAAAGCCCTGAGCATTGTAGATGCCTACTATCTGCTCTATCAGTTGCACGCCATCCCAACCGCTATCGTCTACACGGCCAAGGAAAGGAGAGACGAAAGTAGCACCTGCTTTGGCAGCCAGTATAGCCTGGCCGGCAGAGAATACCAGTGTGCAATTGGTTTTGATATTGTTATCTGTAAACCATTTGATGGCTTTGATACCGTCTTTTATCATCGGCACCTTTACTACGATGTTTTCGTGTAGGGCAGCCAGTTTTTTACCTTCTTCTACTATACCTGCAAAGTCGGTACTCAATACTTCTGCACTTACGGGGCCGTCTACTATGTTGCAGATGTCTATATAATGCTTGGCAATAGCAGCCTCGCCTTTAATGCCTTCTTTAGCCATCAGCGATGGGTTGGTAGTAACACCATCCAAAATGCCCATATCATGCGCTTCCTGTATCTGTGCAATGTTAGCTGTATCGATAAAAAACTTCATATACTGTATGGATTTGTTATTTGCGATTTCTGAATTGTTGGCAAAATAAGTTTATCTGCAGAAAATAGAATGTAAAACTTGTATCAAATATTGCCGGTTATTGCGTTTATGCTCATTACAAGACATAAAAAAACTGGCAAGTTACTTACATCGCGCCGCTACGACCGCCCACCCTTGCTACATTCCTGTCCTGGGGGATTCAGCAGGAGCTGGCCGTATAAGACTTGCCAGGGCTGCAAAAGTAAGATAATAATTGGCAGCTTGCAAATTTTACAACATAAAAAAACCACTTCTATATGAAGTGGTTTTACTGACTGTATAATAAGCTATTATGATTTTGCCAGTTCGGCCTTCAGGAAGTCGATAACCTTTACTTCCGTAGCATCCTGCTCGTGCAGGTCGGCCAGATATACAGACACCCAGTCTGTAAGGTGTATGAAGTAAAATACTTTTTCCCAATAGCTCTTGCCTTTTGCATATATCTCGGTAATGCTGTTGGTATATTTCTTTATCACTTTTTTGTTAATCTCCATACGCAGTTGCACACGCTCGTAGTCATCTTCTGTGCGCAGTATCACTACCGCACGGCTATTATCTTTGTCGCGCCAGCCTACCAGCTCGTTGTGGTTCATTTCAGGTATTACATGGTGCCAGCACAACATTTTGCCATTTTCATTTATCTGCTGGCGAAAGCGAACGGCCACACCCTCAAAGTCTGAGGCTGCATAAATAATGGGTGTTTTACCTATCAGTTTTTTCGCTATCGCTTTTGCCTGCTTTTGAATGTCTTTTACTTCATCCTTCAGCAGCTTGATGCTTGCTTTAATGTCTTTTTCAAAATTGTCTTTTACAAGGCCAAAGTGCTGCAGCGTATAAAGCACCTGCACCATAGAATAGCCTACACAAGCACGTGGCGGCATGCCCGCTGGTACCAGTATGCAATCCAGGTTTTTCTTCTTGGCTGTTTCGGCTACTTTACCGCCCGATGTGATGCAAACGATGGTCGCCTTGGCTTTAATGGCCTGCTGCATAGCAGCTATGGTTTCTTCTGTATTGCCCGAGTATGACGATACGATAACAAGGCTATCACTGCTGATGAAAGATGGCATGAAGTAGTCTTTATTAACTACAAAAGGCACCTTCATTTTATCGAATACATAATTTTGAATGATAGAGCCACCAATACCGCTACCGCCAAGGCCAGTAAGTACTACGTTTGCAAATGTTTTCTTTGCAGAAGTGAAACGGTAATTTTGACCTATTATAAGTGACTCTTGCAGCTGTATTGGAAAGTCTGTAACTAATTGCTTCATATTTTTTTTCGAATTCGATGGCCAAACATAAGGAAACTGGCATAAAAGGCGAACAAATAGCAGAAAACTTTTTGCTAAATAAAGGATATACCATCCTGCATAAGAACTGGCGCTGGCAGCGCAAGGAGATCGATATCATAGCACGATATGAGGGCTTTTTGATATTTGTAGAGGTAAAGACACGATATAGTTTCGATTTTGGCTTTCCTGAAGAGGCTGTAAGCCTGCTAAAGCAGCAACATATGAAAACCGCTGCAGAAGCCTTTGCTGAAGATTATACAGATTTTGAAAGTATCCGTTTTGATATTATAAGTATACTAATGAAACAAGGTGCTGCACAAGAGATACTGCATTTTGAAGATGCTTTCTATTAATGCAATTTTCTGCCTTATGACGCGTTTATGCCATACCCGATTGCAATTGTGCTCAATATTAGAAACAAACAGTTACCTTGAGGGTGTTACATTCTCCCATTTTTAGTAAGTTTCTTCATGGCGTTATTCGATTATATATTAGAGCCACCATCATATGGCTGGAAAGATGAACAAGGCAATCTTGTAAAACCTACTCAGAAACAGATAATGAAAGAGTTTCTTTCACGCGTTAATATCTTTAAGACGCGTAAAAACTGGATGACCTTTACTAGTTGGGTGCAATTACTTTTATTACTGCCATTTCTCATCCTGTTCTTCACAGCGTATTTCAACTGGTGGTATGTATTGGCCGGCTTTGTATATAGCATGATATTGATGGGTACACATGGCACTATTTGGTATCACCGGTATTGCACGCACAATGCGTATACTTTCAAAAACAAGTTCTGGCGCTTTATTACTCAGCACCTGGTTATTAAAACTGTGTTTGAAGAGATATATGTAGTATCGCACCATGTGCACCATGCAAAGTCGGACGAACCCGGCGACCCGTATAATGCCAGCGCGGGGTTTTTGTATTGCTTTCTGGCAGATGCCAACCATCAGCCTATAAACCGCAATCTTAGCGAAGAAGATTATAACCGTGTAGTAGGCCTGATGAAACACACCGGTGTAACGCCTAATACCTATCAGCAGTACCAAAAGTGGGGAAGTATAGACAACCCTGTAAGGGTATTAACAAGCTGGGTATTGAACTGGACATTCTGGTTCCTGCTGTTGTATTGCATAGGCGAGTACATGATAGGCGGCCAAGGGTTGAGCCTAACTACTGCCATCTTTGGTTCTGCATTTGTATGGACAGCCGGCGTGCGCACATTCAATTATGAGGGGCATGGTAAAGGCAAGGACAAAAGAAGGGAAGGCATAGATCATAATATGAAAGATATGTCCATTAACCAAATATGGCCAGGCTATGTGGCCGGCGAGTGGCATAATAATCACCACCTCTTCCCCGCCAGCGCCAGGTCTGGCTTCCTGCCTTATCAGTTAGACTTAGCTTATGTTTATGTACGTGCACTACACGCAATAGGTGGGGTAGCTACTTACAGGGATGCCAAAAAGCAGTTCATGGAACAATATCATCGTCCATACATCGAGCAGAAGAAAGGGGTAACGCTGAAAACCGAACCGGAGCTGGAAAACCATTAAAATATTATCTTCCGTATTCTTCGGCGTATGAATGATAGCGCATACATAACACTAAGGATACGGGAACTGGCAGATGAAGTGCCGGGTTTTAAAACAGTTGTGTTTGAAGACGGCCATCACATCGATTACAAAGCAGGGCAGTACCTTACTTTTATAAAGCGACTGGGGAATAAAGAAATACGCCGTTCTTATTCTATCACATCATCACCTGCACTCAATGAACCACTGTCTATTGGTATCAAACGTATTGATAATGGCATTTTCTCCCGCTGGTTTATAGACACAGCCAAACCGGGCGATACAGTGCAGACCATCGGCAGCGGTGGTTTTTTCGTACTTCCTGATGATGTGAACAGTTATAAGCAGCTATTCTTCTTCGCTGCAGGTAGTGGCATCACCCCCGTGTTTTCACTGATAAAGACCGCATTGGTGCAATACCCGGCTCTAGAGCTAGTGCTTATTTATAGCAATCATAGCCATAGCAGTGCGGTGTACCTTCGGCAGTTGGAGGCATTGCAGCAGCAATATGCAGGACGCCTGCATGCGGTATTTCTTTTTAGCAATACATCACAATTGGTAAAAGCACGCCTGCATAAGGAATTGATAGTAGAGATACTGGATGAGTTTGCTGTGTCGCACCGTGATAAAATGCTTTGTTACATATGCGGACCAGAAAACTATATGCGTATGTGCACTTATACGTTGGAAGAAGCAGCAATACCATCATTCAATATCCGCAGGGAAACCTTTATAGTGGATAAGAACCCCAAGATAAACCTTGTACCGCCAGATAAGGCATCTCATAAAGCCACCCTAATAAAAGCAGGTAGGGAAACCGAGTTTTTAGTAATATATCCCGATTCGATATTGAAAAGTGCTAAGAAAGCAGGCCTGCAATTACCTTATAGCTGCGAAACCGGTAAATGTGGTAGCTGTGTGGCCAGATGTGTAGAAGGCAGAGTTTGGCATTCGTATAATGAAGTGCTTACTGAGGCCGACCTGGCTAAAGGTTTGGTGTTAACCTGTGTAGGCCACCCCATATATGGAGATATAAGGCTGGAAATGTAAAAGCCCCGTTATCACAGGGCTTTATTATATACAGAACAGCAATCGTTACGGCGATTAGCTGGGGATTTGTATGTCGAGATTGTTGGTGGCAACAAATTGTGTGTAGCTGCAATAGGCCTTATCTGAAGTGTTTGCCGCATCAAAACATACTACTATTGTCACATCGTCGCTATATGGAGATATGGCCTGGTTGAAAGAAAGTTTTTCATCTGCCATGCTTTTATACATCTGCATATAAGCCTGCTGGTCGTTCGGGATGATAACAAAACCTTTAATAGGGGCACTGTAAGGCTTCATTGGGTTCCCTTTGTGTACTGCCAGTTGGTCTATTATTTGTTTTGCCTGCTGAAGGTTCATATTTTTTGTTTTATGCAAAGGTATATGAGGTATATAGCGCAGTGAAGTAGTTTCGTTTTTTTAACAACCCGATTGCAAAAAGAGCCGCCATTGCTTTAGCAATGGCGGCTCTTTGTTTTTGTCATCTCTTTTTACTTGCTGTCCTTCAGTTTGCCTGCAAATACTTTCTTAAACTTATCCAGTTTAGGTTTTACTACAAACACACAATAGCCTTGAGATGGGTTGTCATTGTAATAGTTTTGATGATAATCTTCGGCTTTGTAGAAAGTAGAATAGGGGGATATTTCCGTTACTATATCATCATTATATGCCTTTTCTTCGTTTAGTTTACGTTTGTAATCTTCTGCTTTTTGCTTTTGTTCATCATTGTGGTAAAAGATGGCAGAGCGGTATTGTGTACCAACATCATTTCCCTGGCGATTTAATTGTGTAGGGTCGTGAGCCGTCCAAAAGGCGGCTAATAGTTCGTCATAACTTATTACGCTGGGGTCGTAAAAGATATTACAAGCTTCGGCATGGCCGGTATTCCCAGTGCATACCTGCTTGTAAGTAGGGTTTGGTACACTACCACCAATGTAACCTGATTCTACCTTTTCCACTCCCTTCAATTGCTGGTACTGTGCCTCTACACACCAAAAGCAGCCCGCGGCAAAAGTGGCTATTTCCAATTTCTTCTCATTTTCTATTGGCTTTGTATTATTCATTTGGCTAAAAGTTTTCGATTTTTCATATTTGCCGTCCTGTGCGCAGGCGGTAAGTTGTAGTAATAATATTAATAATACGGTGTGCTTGAATGTGCTGTATATCATATTTCCTCTTTACCGTTTAGATACGCAAAGTTCGCTGTTTAGGTTTGTTGTTAGTGGCTTTCAGCGGTTTATTTAACATGGCATTATAAAATATATGCCTGCTCTGCCAAAAAATGTTTTGAAAATAAGTCTGCTTGTCTAATTTTGCCCCCGGAGAGATGGCAGAGCGGTCGAATGCGGCGGTCTTGAAAACCGTTGACTGTCAAAGGTCCGGGGGTTCGAATCCCTCTCTCTCCGCTTCAAAAGATAAAAGCCCCTTATTTGGGGCTTTTTTATTGCGGATACTGTATTTAAGTCAGTAGGTTTTTTTTAGTTGAAGAGTTACAATTGAGGTAGCAATATTTCTCAAGGTAGCAGCTTTTCTGAGTGTGAAATGTCACAAAACACAAAGTATGGGATCAAAAAACTATTCCTTTCATTACCTTTTTCAAAAGTAGGATCAACAAAAAGAGTTATCTCCAATTTACCTTAGAGTAACAATTGACGGTAAAACTTATTTTGTTACACTGCCCATTTGTGCATGATTTTGACTGTTATTACAGCGCCAATTATTACTTCGTCGGTATTCGAATCCTGAATGACCGAAGTAGGTTTACCGCCAGCCTATACTGAAATACCCGCATATTGCAGTATGAGTATCATTTAGGTATTCCCTTGTCATAAACCTATGT
>DASWWE010000191.1:0-3840 GCA_036406055.1 Flavipsychrobacter sp.
GGGTATACTGAGAATTGTACCGTGTTAACAGCTTCTTTGATACCCACCGTTGTTACTGGTAGCTTCACAAAAGCGCCACCCCTGCCGGTTACAGCGTACAAGCCCATTTTAGGGCCTTTATTGTTTGCTGCTGTATCCGCAAAGCCCGAAGCTACAAGCGTTACAGCATCTCCATACCAGCTTAACGCCTGGAAGTTAGCTTCATAGTCTACATCTCCGTTGGTTTGGGGTACACGGTATATGCTGTTTTTGGTACCTGCAGACTGATAACCGCTTGAGCTGAAGTTGCCATAAGCAGTACTTGCAAATAAGGTATTGCCCCCCTCCGATATGCTAAGTGCGGGTGCATCGGTGCTGCCATGTATAAATAACACATCGGTATTGCTGCTATTGGTTGCTGTTTCCCGTGCCTGGTTATAAGTATGTAATGTATAGGCAGGCTTAGGGTTGTAGCCTACGGCGCTTTGTATGCCGTTCGCTACAAAGATGTATTTACCGGCAGAGTCGGGGGTTAACGTCTGTGTGTAAAAAGCATCCGCATTAGAGGTGCTATTGCGGGGAGCCACATCAAAAGTAACCGGGATTTGCGCAAACATATCCATAAACGGCGTTGCTGTACGAAACCTCAGGTCATCAGCCACTAACTTGCCATCCATATATATATCTATCGTATCGGCCACAGTATCTGCACAATTATTGATAAACTGTGTACGGGCAATATCTTCACCATCGGTGCTTACCAATCTTACGAATGGGCCGCCGGAAGCAGGGGCTAGCCATACGCCAAATGCCGGCCCATTGCTGTTAGCTGATGGATCCATAAATCCGGAGGTCAGTAACACGCCTGCTTTCCCATCATAATTCAGCGTGTTGAATGGAGCATTCAAGGTACGTATCGTATTGGAACCTGTAGAATTCGTTAACCTGAATAAAGTATCACTGCTGGGGAATGAAATATAGTCACTGCTGTAGTTGCCAAATGCAATGTTATCAGCAAGTGTGGTGATACCACTTCTTACATCTAAAATGGGTGCGTCTGTCGAACCGTTAATAAACAGGATGTCTGTATTGGTTGGAAAATTAGATATCTCTCTTGCTTGGTTGAATACATCAATTCTGAAAGGTGTAAGAGGAGAGTAGCCGCTGGTACTCTCAATGCCATTGAGTACCATTGTATAGGCATTGGAAGGCAGCAGTGTTGTGTTTAAATTGTAAAAGGTATCATTAACAGTTCCGCTTCCCCCTAAGGCGATGCCTATATTTACCGGAAACATAGCAGGTACATTCACAGTCGGGTTTGAAAAATGATAGTTCAGGTGATGTACTGCCCGAACGCCGTTAATATATATATCAAGTGAAGTGAGTGACTGATCCGAACTGTTGTGTATAAAGTTTACACGGGTGGTTTGGGCATTAGCATAACAAAAGGATGATAATAACAAAGAGAGAGAAAGTAGCGTTTTCTTCATCATATATAATTTATGGGTTTAAACTTTTAATAATAAGAGTATCTATAAATGTAGCGAAAAAAACACTTAATATCTGCGGCGGTAGCGTAATATATGCTGTAGCAGGATTATTAATGGATATTATAACTTAAATTGTATTACGTAAAAAGTAAATCATATAGCAGGCAGTATGTCTACCGTTAAAACCTTGAAAAATACCTTTAGTAAGATCGTTTTATATAGTGCCGTATGGTTGGGCACCAGTTCTGTTGCAGCACAAACAGTTCGGCCGCAGGAAACTGTCCGGCTGAGAAACGCTAACATAACAATAGTAGCCAATACCGATGCATGGCTAAATCACAATTCAAAGAGTGGCCGCATGCAGGTATTGCTACATTTAAAAAAGATAGCAACGGCCAACGAAAAAGCTATGTTGATACAATCGGGCATTACCTTGCTCGACTATATCAGCGGCCATACCTACACAGCCATAATAGATGTAAATAAATGCAGCAGCTTCCCGGCAGTGGTATATGGTGTTACGGATATAGACCCTGTATGGAAAATGGATGAAGGTGTGAAAGCAGCACTCTATAATAAAGGATTAGTGAAGCTGGTCGTATCTACTAATAATGGTACAGCAGATATAGCTCATGATATTACTGCTATTGGTGGAGCTATCGAAAGCGGTGCCATTCCTAAGGTTGGGATATATAATATAAGTATACCGGCAGAAAAGATAAAAGCATTAGCCGCCGCACACTTTATTAAATACATATCTCTGCAGGCCGACCCGCAACCGCTGAACTACCAGGCAAAAACAGCTGCTAAGGTTAATATCGGGGCCTTGTCGCCCTTATACGGTGGTTATGGTTTATCCGGTAAAGGTGTAACAGTAGGCGTGGGCGATAATGTATCCGGTAACTTTCACATCGATCTGAAAGACCGCATTATAAATTATAACCCCAATGCCTATGCCGACCATGGTGTGCATATCAATGGCATAGCGGGTGGGGCCGGCATAATGGACATAGAGGGTGAAGGCGTAGCCACAAGTGCTACACTGGTAAACCATATGTACAGCGCAATATGGCAGGAAACGCCCGACTTGTATCAGTTGCATAACATGACTATAACCAACAACTCTTATGCTGCCGTCATTCAGAACTGTAGTTATTCAGGACAGTACAATGTTTATTCTGAAGCGATAGATAAACTGGCACTGGAATATAAAGATGTACTGCACGTGTTTGCTGCCGGTAATGATGGCAATCTGAATTGTTCGCCATATCCGCAAGGTTTTGGTACCGTAACAGGTGGCTACCAGCCGGCAAAGAATAACATAGTTGTCACAAGTACCACGAAAGATTATATCAATGCACTGGATGCATCGCGCGGGCCGGTGCGCGATGGGAGACTGAAGCCGGAGATAACAGCGGTGGGTGTAGCTGTCAATTCTACTACGCGGTCGGAAGAATATCTTTCTGCCGGTGGCACCAGCATGGCATCGCCTGGTGTGGCTGGCGCATTAGCATTGCTTACAGAACGATATAAGCAACTGAATGGCCCTGCCAACCCAAGGGCCGATGTGCTGAAAACTTTACTGCTGAATGGTGCTACTGATATGGATAACCCGGGGCCTGACTTTCGTTTTGGTTTCGGCTTTATGAACCTGTACCGCAGCCTGCTGATGCTGGATAACAATAGGTTTAGGACAGATGCGGTAGCGAATGGCGACCAAAAAGGCTTTACGGTAAATGTGCCGGCCAATACAGCCCAGTTGAAAGTAATGCTGTGCTGGCATGATGTACCTGCCAACCCTATGGCTACAACGCAATTGGTAAATGACCTGGATATAGAAGTGATGACACCGGCATCAGCACTGCATAAGCCATTGGTATTAGATACGGCTGCAGCTAACATACTGAACAATGCTACGGAAAAAGAAGACAGGCTGAATAATACAGAACAGGTAGTGATAAATAATCCGCAGGCAGGCAGCTATACTGTAACGGTAAAAGGGTTCAGGATACCCGCCGGCAACCAGGATTATGTAGTGGCTTACGATTTTATACCTGTAGGGGTTAACATTACATACCCTACAACTGCTGCTGCTTTAAAAGCAGGGGATACAGCACGTGTCTATTGGGATGCATCGGAAGATGAGAACAGCTTTACGCTGGAGTATTCTACAAATGGCGGTACGAACTGGACGGTTATTGACAATTCTATTCCGCAGTCATTCAGAACACATTTGTGGGAAGTGCCTGCAGGCATTAACAGTGGTAAATGCCTGATGCGCCTGACACGAAATAATAAAGGACAGGTATTTACCACCGACCTGTTTGCCATAAACGACCAGCCTGTATTAACATTGGATGCCGTGCAGTGT
>DASWWE010000192.1:0-3001 GCA_036406055.1 Flavipsychrobacter sp.
GCCTATAATGTTGGCAAGGTTCACTCCAAAGTAAATAGTATTGTTATACAGGTTCTCATATTGTTTCAGCAGGCCGTTCTTTGCGCGGTCCAGATCTTCTTGTGTTATGGTAAGTGTATCTACGCCATCCATAGATCTCAGAAATTCTTTGCGTACATCAGATATACTTTTATCCATCGGCACTTCTGCATTATAATAGCTGAAGCCAGGGTCTTGTAATGGCATAGTATAACCATATACCTTAGTAGCCATTTTGCTTTCAATAAGCTTTTTGTACAAGTACCCCGATGGTTCGTTGGTCAATATTTCTATCAGCGCTTCATTAGCAGCATAGTCTTTATCTGCGAAGCTGGGGGTATGATAGCCCATTGCTACATATTGGATATCTCCATTACGACGCAACTGCACCATACGTTCACCATCCTGCGTGGGCTCTACAGTATAGGTGGCAGGTATCACGCGATTTGGCTTTGGAATTGGTGCAAAGTATTGCTGTATCCATTGCAGGGTTTTGTCTTTATCAAACTTGCCGGCTACTATTAGTGTAGCATTATCCGGCTGATAATATTTCTGATAAAATGCCCTTAGATTCTCTATGGGTACTTTCTCTATATCTTCTTTGCTACCTATGGTAGATTTACCATAGTTGTGCCATAGATACATGGTAGAAATAATACGCTCCATCAATATGCTTTCAGGATAGTTCTCGCCTGCTTCAAACTCATTGCGCACCACCGAAAACTCTTTATCCAGTTCTTCTTTTGCTATCAGCGAGTTTACCATCCGGTCGGCTTCCATATCTAATGCCCATTTCAGGTTGTCATCTGTAGCGGGCAATATTTCGTAATAGTTAGTACGGTCGTACCAGGTAGTACCGTTGGCTTGTGCACCCTTATCGGCTATTGCTTTTTTTATGTCTTTGATGCGTTTGGTGCCTTTAAAGAGCATATGCTCCAGTAAGTGCGCCATTCCTGTTTCACCATATCCTTCGTGACGCGAACCTACATTATACACGATATTTACCAATACATTGTTTTGCGTAGCATCTGGCAGTAATAGTATCTGCATGCCATTTGCCATTTTGTATTCCTGTACGTTCTCTACCTTGCCAACATAGGTAGGTGCGCCCCCGGTGGCGGCTTTTTTTGCTTGGGCATATGACAGCAATGTACTGCCGGCCAACGCCAAACTAAGGATGGTGCGTTTCATATGTAAATAGTTTGAAAGTTTAAATATAGACGATATGAAAGGCAAAGTCAAGTATGAAGCTAGTATCCTATATGTATTTGACAGATGTTTAACACCTTTACAATAAAGGTAGGCGAACGGTATACATACCATTTTCCTCGCCATAGGCTATGCTACGCTTAGATGCCACAGCATAACGCTTACTGATGTTTGCTAATCCCAATCCGCTGCTTTTTTCCTTACTCATCTTTGGCTGCACCGGATTTCGTACGATTAACTCATCACCCGATACTGTAACAGTAATAACCAAAGGTTGGGTACGCGATACGATGTTATGTTTAATGGCATTTTCTATCAATAACTGCAGTGCCAACGGTACAATTTTCTTGGTACGAAGCACCTCTTCAGGTATATCTGTATGCAATTGTAATGCATCGCCAAAGCGACTCTTTTGTATATGTATATAGTTGTCCAGTATGTCCAGTTCCTCGCTGAGCAATACCAGATCGCGGCTGCGATGGGTAAGCATGTTACGATACAAATCTGAAAGGTTCTCCGTATATACAATTGCCTTTTGCGGGTTGTCTTCTATAAGACTGGTAAGTGTATTCAGGCTATTGAACAGGAAGTGCGGGTTTACCTGGCTTTTCAGGTGCTCATATTCATATACAATACGTTCCTGTTGCAGGCTGGCTACATCTTTCAGACGGCGCTCCCTGCCCGACATATATAAAAGTACTATTACCACACCGGCAATTATCATTAAGGTGATAAACCAACCTCTCCGCCATATCGGTGCAGCTATGCTAAAATCATAGGTTTCTTCAACAGCATTGCTGAAATCAGGATATATGGAAGCCTGTACCCGGAATACATAACTACCGGGTGGCAAGTTTGGAAATGTTACTACCTGCTCGGTGCTATATATCCATTTATCGTAATAGCCTTCCAGCTTGTACCTGTAATGAATACCCTTGGCATTTATAAAGCTCACTGCCGTGTATCGAAAACTGAAATAGTTCTCAGAAGGTTTAAATTCATGCTTGTCACTGGGTGGTTTTAAATGCAGGTAGGTATTAACAACACCTTTCGATGTATCATATAACGATGACAGCTTATTGCTATCCCGTATATGTAGCAGCATATCCATGTAATCACTGCGACGAATGGTTCGGTTTCTTTCATAGAAATCAAGAACACTATTTACAGCTGCTTTGCTGCAGCCCAACCTGGTAGTGTCTCCCGTTGTAAGTACGTGCTTTATCCAGCCGCCGGTATAGATGAAATAGAACTCTCCATGTACATTCTGAAAATTGATGAGAAAGTCGGGCATATTCACCACTACTTCATCATTTTTTTGCAGCCAATACATCATGAAGTTATCCAGCCTGCGACGTTGTGTTAAATCCTTTTCCAAAGGAGTGTTCTGCAACCAGTCTATAGTAGGAACAACCAGGTGGGTATATTCGTTATAACTCAGGCGTTGATCTAATACCAAGTCCTTAGGCAGTATATCATCCTGTGCCTCAACGGGTGTAGCATAGCACAACGCTAATAGCATTGCACAAAAAGCATACAGGCGTAGGGATAGGCACATACGTAAATATATCTTTTTTATGAAATGCTAATCAAACTTTTACGACGAACTGAGGTATTCGATAAATGAAACATTATACGTCAATGTTATATTTGGTCATTTTATAATATAGCGTAGTGCGGTCTATATTCAGCAACCGTGCAGCTTTCGATTTATTATATTTTACCTCTTTCAGCGTTTTTATGATCAACTCTGTTTCCCGGGTAGCTTGCATAG
>DASWWE010000193.1:0-9613 GCA_036406055.1 Flavipsychrobacter sp.
TATAACGCATGGACTTTTTTGAATTAATGATACGAAACCGTACAACCTAAAACACTTAGCTTTACGAATATTGAGATATCCTTAACCAGGACACCTAATAATATATGGCAAATTTACAATAATATATTGTTTTAATAAAATATACTTATGTCAGCAAAGACAGCCGTGCCTGTTTATCATGAACATCTTTCGAAAGATAAAAAACTGGCTCCTCTTGTGGCCGCTTTCCCGGGGCTGCAACTGAAGCGTAGAAAGAATATATGCCTGTACCTGTGTGCGGCCATTATGAGCCAGCAGCTATCTACCAAAGTGGCCGATGTGATCTATAAACGCTTCCTGGCGCTATACAGAGATGAAGAGCCCACGCCGGAACAGATTGTAGCGACAGCACCTGCCACCTTGCGCGGCATAGGGCTTTCCAATGCAAAAGTGAGCTATGTGCAGAATGTAGCACAATATGCCATAGATAATGGCATGGACGATAAGAAGCTGTATAAGATGAGCAATGAGGAAGTGATGGACTTTCTGCTGCCGATAAAAGGTGTAGGCAGGTGGACGGTAGAAATGCAGCTGATGTTTGCCCTTGGTAGAGAGGATGTGTTTGCAGTGGATGACCTGGGCATACAGCAGGGTATGATAAAGCTATATAAGCTGGATGCTACCGATAAGAAGAAACTGAAAGAAAAAATGTTGAAAATATCGGCCAAATGGAGCCCCTACCGTACCTACGCCTGCATGATGCTGTGGCGCTGGAAGGATAATTAAGAAGCTTCTTCTGATAAGAAGACCAGTTGTACTTATATAAAAAGCCGCACATAAGTTGCGGCTTTTTCATTATGATGTGCGTATTTATTACAGCTTATTCACCTTAATAGTTTTAGTATTTACCCCATCGGTATATTTTACCAGGTATAGCCCCGGCGCCATGCCGGAAAGATTGACATGGGCATAACGGCCGAATGTAGTGGTTTGCGCTACTATAGAGCCTAACAGCGAAGTGACGATGATATTGCCCTTGCCGTTGTATTGCTCCGGCAGTACAATGTTCAGTTTATCAGTAGTAGGGTTGGGGTAAGCTGTTATGGTGAACTCAGGTTGTTTGATAACCGTATTGACACTGGAAGGGTCAGGCGTTTTAAAG
Source organism: Flavipsychrobacter sp. (assembly GCA_036406055.1). Taxonomy (GTDB): domain Bacteria; phylum Bacteroidota; class Bacteroidia; order Chitinophagales; family Chitinophagaceae; genus Polluticoccus. The sequence goes on from DASWWE010000193.1 coordinate 1,142, forward strand.
CTTTCACACACCCATTGAGAAGTACCTGATGTACAATAAGCACGCACACATACGTACCAGGTCTGGTCAGGCGTTAGGCCATTTATTACAATACTGGTAGAAGTGGTAATGCTGCCCGGTTTGCCCGCAGGGGGAATTGAAGATAGATCAGGTGTAACAAAGTATTCATATTTATAAGCAGTGGGTGTTTCATTCCATGAGCATACGGCCGAAGTGGATGTGATGTTATGGAAGCTGTGATTGGTTAGCTCGCATTGCGCCTGTGCACTGTGTGCTGTAAGCAGTAATACAGATGCCAGAATAGTAGAAAAAGAAAATGTACGTAGATAGAAATTCATAAGCTTAGGTTTTAGAATATCTAATATACTGATTATTTCTTATAAATCCTGCTTGTTTCTATTTGCCCGTTATGCATGTATCGTAGCAGGTAGAGCCCGGCGGGTAGGCCACTTATATCCACCTGCGTTTCTTTAGGCATATGGTTACCGGCCCATACCCTGCTGCCCATGGCGTTTACCACTTCCAGCATACCACCTGCATGCGTAAAGCTAAGATAGAGCGTATTAGTAGCAGGGTTAGGATATGCTTTGAACTGCGCACCCGTTTGCTGCACCTGTGCAATGCCTACGGAATAGGCGCTGAAGAACATATGCACGGGCGACCATGGGGAGAAAACACCACTACCGCAATCGGTACGTACAAAGACATGATACATCTGCGCGGGCAACAGGCCGCGAACAATCAATGCATTGGTATCGATAGGTGTGCCGGCATCAGCAGCTGTGGGCACATCGGCAGAGGTATCTACTATGTATTGATAGTTGGCATTGGGTGCTACAGCCGTCCAGTTAATAACGGCTGTGTCGGCACCTATGTTGGTGATATTGATAGTGCCCGGGGTACCGCAAGGCGTAGAAAAATTGAGTGAGATCCAAGAGGTAAATGTACCACCGCCACAATCGGTACGGTGCCATGCCGTGTGCGCAATACCCGGCGTCAGTCCGCCAACACCCACAGTAAGGGAACTTGTAGAAGTACCTGTGGCAGGTTGCGGTGCAGAAGCCGGCAATACCGCATATTCATACACGTCCGCACCGGCGCTTCCCCATGCCAGGGTAACACTATCGGTATGGACATCCAATATAGAAGGGACAGCCGGGGTACACTGTGCATGTGTACGGACAGCTGTGAAAAAAGTAAATAAGGTACAGGCAATAAGTATTTTTTTATTCATGCTATCGGCTTTGATACTAAGATAAGGTAAAGTGCAGACATAGTAATTTTCAAGGGGTTATGAGTGGTAAAAGATTGATAATCGTGTTTTCCGGCTGTAAGTGTTATTTTTATAACTAAGGCATTATGAATCATCTACCACATTTAATACAGGATCTAGGGCTGGTACTGATACTTGCCGGGGTTACTACTTTGATCTTTAAATGGCTGAAACAGCCTGTAGTACTCGGTTACATACTGGCCGGGCTATTGGTGAGCCCCAATTTTCCCTTGTTCCCCACTATTACCGAACTGGCCAATATACGTGTGTGGGCAGATATAGGCGTCATATTCCTGCTTTTTACACTGGGTTTGGAGTTTAGTTTTAAAAAACTGATACGTGTAGGGGGGGCATCATCCGTTACCGCCATTATTGAAGTATCGGCCATGCTGGGTATCGGCTTCCTGCTGGGCAAATTGATGGGCTGGCCCGTGATGGATTGCATCTTTTTAGGCGGTATCCTTTCGGTGGCATCTACCACTATCATCCTGCGCTCGTTTGACGAGCTGGGCATGAAGGGCAAGAAGTTTGCAGAACTGGTGTTTGGGGTACTGATAATAGAAGACCTGGTGGCCGTGGTATTGCTGGTATTGCTTTCTACCATCGCTGTAAGCCGTGAATTTGCGGGTACGGAAATGCTGCTTTCGGTACTGAAGCTGGCTTTCTTCCTGATATTATGGTTTGTTGCAGGTATCTTCTTTATACCATCGTTCCTGAGCAAAGTGCAGAAGCACCTGAATGATGAAACCATGCTGGTGCTGGCCATAGGCATGTGCCTGATGATGGTGATACTGGCATCGGTAGCCGGCTTTTCGCCGGCACTGGGCGCTTTTATCATGGGCTCGATACTGGCAGAAACAACACAGGCTGAACGTATAGAACATATCATAAAACCGGTGAAAGACCTGTTTGGTGCCGTATTCTTTGTATTGGTAGGCATGCTGATAGAGCCTAAGATACTGACAAGCTATGCCGGCCCTATACTTATTATAACGGTGGTATTTGTAATAGCCAAGGTACTGCACGTAACGCTGGGGGCCGTGATATCGGGCCAGCCGCTGAAGCGTGCTATATATGCCGGTATGAGCATGGGGCAGATAGGCGAGTTTTCCTTCATCATTGCTACGCTGGGGGTAACACTGGGTGTTACCAGCAGCTTCCTGTATCCTATAGCGGTGGCTATATCTGCCATCACTACCTTCCTGACGCCATATATGATAAAAATGGCCGAGCCATTGTATATCAAAGTGGAGAAGATATTACCGGTAAGGTGGCGCAAATTGCTGGAACGATATAGCTCGGGTGCGCAATCCATTACTGCTGCCAGCGACTGGCGCAAAGTACTGCAGTCGCTAGTTATCATTGTTTCTGTCACCTCTTTAGTGATACCGGGTATCATTTTCCTGTTTGCGCGCTATGTATCGCCCTGGGTAGAGCATCATGTTTCCGACGGCCTATTGGGAGCTACCATAACAGCGCTTAGCTGCCTGCTGATATTATCGCCCTTCCTGTGGTTGCTGGTATTGAAGAAAACACAACCACTGGCTTACAGCAACCTGTGGGGCAATAAACGGTACCGCGGGCCGCTGCTGTTGCTGCGCCTGCTGCGTACGGGGCTTGCTGTTATTTTCATCAGCATTATGATGCTGAGCTTCTTCCCGGTATATATGGCCATAGGTGGTGTGCTGGTGTTGGTGGGGTTAGCAGCCATCTTCTCGAAAAGGATACATGCCTTTTATATAAAACTGGAAGACCGCTTCCTGCAAAACCTGAACAACCGGGAGATGCATGAAGCAAAAGTAAACCTGCGCGAACTGGCACCCTGGGATGCACACATTGCCCGCTATACCTTCCCGGCCGGGTCGCCCTGCACGGGTAAGACACTGGAAGAACTGGGGCTGCGCGAACAACTGGGCATAAACATTGCCATGATAAGGCGTGGCGATATCTACAGCATACCGGCACCGGGCAGGTATGAAAGGCTATACCCCGGCGACCAGCTATTTGTAATAGGTACAGATGAGCAATTGGAGCAATTCAAACAGTATATAGAACCTAAAGAAGGTAGTGTGGCACAGGTAATGGAAACACATGATGTAGTGCTGAAGCGCCTGAAGGTTAAAGAAAGCTCTGAATGGCTGGGCAAGACCATACGCGAAAGCGGCATACGGGAACGCACCAACGGGCTGGTAGTAGGTATAGAGCGCGACGGTAAGCGTATACTGAACCCCGAATCGGTTATGACCTTTGAACAGGATGATAATATATGGCTGGTGGGCGATGCGGAACTGATAGCAAAGGTGGCATTGTAAAAGCCATTGCGCAAAAAAATAAACCCCGGTATGTACCGGGGTTTATTTTTATATCAGTAAGCTAAAAACTATTCAGCATTTACCATCACTTTTGGTGCAGCGGCACGGATCTCATCATTAGCCTGATCTGCATATTTTTCGAAGTTTTTAACGAATAGCTGAGCCAGTTCGTTAGCTTTCTTATCGTATGCTTCTTTATCAGCCCATGTTTCGCGTGGGTTCAGTATTTCTGCAGGAACGCCAGGTACTGCTTTAGGAGCCAATACACCAAATACAGGGTGTGCTTCAAACTCCACATTTTTCAAGTCGCCGTTCATAGCAGCCGTGATCATAGCGCGTGTGTACTTCAGGCTCATACGGCTACCGGTACCATAAGCACCACCGCTCCAGCCTGTGTTTATCAGCCATACGTTCACATCGCTGTGCTCTTCCAGTTTTTTACCCAGCAGCTCTGCATATTTAGTAGGGTGCAGCGGCAGGAATACGCGGCCAAAACAAGCAGAGAAAGTAGTTTGTGGTTCTGTAACACCCACCTCAGTACCGGCAACCTTGGCCGTGTAACCGCTGATGAAGTGGTACATAGCCTGGCCTTTAGTCAGCTTGCTGATAGGAGGCAGGATACCGAATGCATCACAAGTAAGGAAGAATATATTTTTAGGATCGCCACCGTAAGATGGTTCCTTAGCATTATCTATATGATAGATAGGATAGGCAGCGCGTGTATTTTCCGTGATGCTGCCATCTGCATAATCTACCGTTTTAGTGCCGGGGAAGAACTTGATGTTTTCCAGCAGCGCGTTTGGCTTGATGGCGTTGAAAATTTGAGGCTCTTTTTCGGCGCTCAGGTCTATACATTTTGCATAGCAGCCACCTTCAAAGTTGAATACAGAGCCATCTGCCCAGCCGTGCTCGTCATCACCTATCAGTGCGCGGTGAGGGTCTGCAGACAGGGTAGTTTTACCGGTGCCTGAAAGGCCGAAGAACAGGGCCACATCACCATCTTTGCCTTCGTTGGCGGAACAGTGCATGCTCAGTACTTTATGATCGTGCGGCAGAACAAAGTTCAGCACACCGAAGATACCTTTCTTCATTTCGCCTGTGTAAGCAGAACCGCCTATCAGGATGACTTTACGTGTAAAGTTTACGATAGTGAAGTTTGCCTGGCGTGTACCATCTACAGTAGGATCGGCCTGAAAGCTAGGTGCCTGCAGGATGATCCAATCAGGTGTTTGTGTTTCAATTTCCTGGGCAGTGGGGCGCAGAAACAGGTCGTTGCAGAACAGGTTAGCCCACGGTGTTTCATTCACCACGCGGATGTTCAGGCGATATTTAGGATCGGCGCAGGCATATGCATCACGTACCCATACTTCTTTGCCACCCAGGTATGCTGCTACCTTGTCATACAGTTTGTCAAAAGCTTCAGGAGAGAAAGGTATATTTACATCGCCCCAATCTACACTGTGTTCCGTTATTGCATCTTTTACTGTGAATTTGTCTTTAGGAGAGCGGCCGGTGAATTTTCCGGTGCTAACACAAAGGGCCCCTGTGTCGTTCAGTTCGCCTTGTCCCAGTTCTAAGGTTTTTTGTGTGAGCTCTTCGGGAGAGAGATTCCAGTGAGCTATGGCAACATTCAGGCCCATGTCGGCCAGATTAGCCGATGGGTTTTTCTTACCAAATTCCTGCATAAAATTTTCGTTTGTTACAAAAAGTTAGACGGCAAAAGTACTACATAAAAGTTTTTTCGACTATTAATTTTCGCCAAACGCTATAGTGTTTTTGAAAATTATATGCAAACAAGTACCGGGCATTTAATATTTTAATAATATCAGGTAGTATGGTAAAACTAATGCCATAAATCACAGAAAGGTCTCAAAAAAATAATATTTCCTTTTTTTTGAACTTTAAACAAGTATCTTTGCGCAAAATTTCAGGGCTGCGTAATGAGTTTCAGACGTCTCTTTTCCTTTATAGTATTGACTTTCGCGCTGTTGAGCGCTCCTGTTTTTACATATGCACAGCATGAAGAAAACCACGAATCTGCACCGGTTGCTGAGGGCGAAGCTGCTCATGAAGGACATGGTGAAGAAAAAAAAGGTGGTTTCAATGCTTCTGAAGTAATATTCGGCCACATTGGCGATTCTCACTACTGGCATTTCTTTGATGTGAACGACCACCCGGTGAGCCTGTCTCTGCCGGTTATCATATACCATCCTGAAAAAGGACTGGAGGTATTCTCTGCTTCAAAATTCCACCATGGCCACGAAAGCTATAACGGCTACCACCTGGAGCATGGTATGAAAGAAAAGATTGTTTCTGAAGACGGTGCCAAAATCATCGACTTCTCTATAACTAAGAATGTGGTTTCTATGATCATATCGGTAGTGCTGCTGCTGGTGATCATGCTGAATGTAGCCAAGAAATATAAAAAGAATGGTACGATGGTAGCGCCTACCGGTTTTCAGAATGCACTGGAGCCTGTGCTGACATTTGTACGCGATGAAGTAGCTAAGCCGAACCTGGGGCATAAATATATGCGCTACATGCCGCTGCTGCTTACGGTGTTTTTCTTTATATGGATAAACAACCTGCTGGGCCTGCTGCCGGGTGGTGCTAACTTTACCGGTAACATAGCTGTAACGGCTTGCCTGGCTATCGTTTCTTTCCTGGTAATGATATTTAGCGGCAACAAGCATTTTTGGGGCCACCTGTTCAACCCTCCGGGTGTACCACTGGGTGTAAAATTCCTGCTGGTGCCTATCGAGATCATTTCACTGTTCATTAAACCGATAGCGCTGATGATACGTCTTTTTGCCAATATACTGGCGGGGCACATCGTTATTTTGAGCGTTATATCAATGATATTTATATTTGCAGGCCTGAGTAAAGTAGCCGGCTGGGGTTTCGTACCCGTGTCTATGGCATTTACCATCTTCATGTTCTTCCTGGAACTGCTGGTGGCTGCCATACAAGCCTTCATCTTTACCAACCTGACGGCAGTGTTTATAGGACAGGCTGTGGAAGAAGCGCATGATCACGATATGCATCATGAGGACTACCATGCGCACAATCCTGAAACGGGCCAGGAGTATAATGTAGGTAAACAGGAAATCATTGCTTAATTCGTTTTTTAATCAAAATCCATATATAACATGTCTCTGTTAAACACAATTCTGTTGCAAGCTGAAACTGCAAGCACAGGTTTAGCACAAGCTGGTGGCGCTATCGGCGCTGGTATCGCGGTATTAGGTGCTGGTTTGGGTATCGGCCAAATCGGTAAAGGTGCCGTAGAAGCTATCTCTCGCCAACCAGAAGCTGCTGGCGACATCCGTGCGAACATGATCCTGACAGCTGCCTTCGTAGAGGGTGTTGCGCTGTTCGGCGTTATCGCTGGTCTGCTGGCTGTAGTACTGTAATTGTACCAGGAAATTAACTGCACTCAACGCACAGGGCCGCGGGTGCAGTTATTTTAAATTTTGATTAAAAGCTTGTTTTGATTTTCAAAGGTTTGCAAAACGAGTGGGAAAAGAAACCAGATAATAAAGAGCATAAATAAATCAACATAACATGGATTTGTTAACCCCGGAACTCGGTTTGTTTGTATGGACGCTGCTGGCGTTCCTGATAGTTTTTGTTATCCTGCGCAAATTTGCCTGGAAACCAATACTGAAAGCACTGCACGAGCGTGAAACAGGTATAGCAGACTCGATAGCTGCAGCTGAGCGTGTGAAGAAAGAAATGGGTGCCATGCAGGCTGAAAACGAGCGCATTATGATGGAAGCGCGTGCGGAGCGTGCCCAACTGCTGAAAGAAGCTAAAGAAACAAGGGATAGCATCATCAATAAAGCTAAAGAAGAGACAAAAGCTATCACTGATAAAATGGTAGCCGATGCTCAACAACAGATACAGCAACAAAAAATGGCTGCGCTTACAGAAGTGAAAAACGAAATAGGCAAGCTGGCTGTAGAAGTAGCTGAAAAAGTGATACGCAAGCAACTGTCTACTGCCGAAAGCCAGAATGACTATGCTAAGATGCTGGCTGATGAAATCAGCATGAACTAAAAAAAGCCCCTCCCAACCTCCCCCAAGGGGAGGCCGGCAAGAGCTTGAAAAGAAACAATAACAATAAAAGATACTCCTCCCTCTCCTTTGGAGAGGGTTGGGGTGAGGCCAATAAGATATGCAAAATCCTCGTCTCGCTTCACGTTATGCCAAATCGCTGCTGGATCTTGCTGTAGAGCAAAATGCAGTAGATACTACCCTGCAGGACATACAACTGCTGGATAGCATCAGCCGCCAAAGCCGCGACTTCACGAGCATGCTGCGCAGCCCGATCATAAAATCGGATAAAAAGAAAAGCATACTGGATGCAGTAGTGGGCGATAAACTGAACCCGCTGGCCAAAGCATTCATTACCCTGCTGGTAAATAAAGGCCGTGAGGCCAACCTGCCGGAAATAGCAACTGCCTTCATAACACAGTATAAACAAATGAAGAACATCAAAACCGTGAAGCTGACAACAGCCACACCGGTGAGCGATGTAGTGAAAGAAGCGATCGTTAAAAAGATAACAGCTTCGCTGAACGGTGCACAGATAGAAGTGAAAGAAGAAGTGAACCCGGACATCATAGGTGGCTTTGTACTGCAAATGGATGATAAACTGATAGATGCAAGTGTGCGCCGCGACCTGAATGATGTAAGAGACCAGTTTACCAAGAACATCTACATCAGCGAGATATTTGGTAACTAAGCCCGAACTTTGAAAACAAACAGAATTTTAGAAACTAGTATTTATTTATAAAATAGAAAGTCATGGTTGAGATCAAACCGGATGAAATATCGGCGATTTTGCGCCAGCAGTTAACCAACTTCAACGCTTCTGCCAACCTG
>DASWWE010000194.1:0-21459 GCA_036406055.1 Flavipsychrobacter sp.
CTTTAATATCTTTGGTATACCCTGCCACTTTGGTTTCTTCATTCATGATCCAGTCGTAGAACAGGGTCATCTTCACGTGTGCATTGATGTGATACATATAGCCAATGCCTGCAGTATTATACCTCACATCTGCAGCTGTAAAACCTTTTGTAGCGTCTACTTCCAACCCTTTTACTGCTTTGTTCGGGTCGTACCAGTCATACTTCAGTATAGCCAGGTGCTTTTCGCTGCCCAGGTGTTGTATATAATACAGGTAGATCCCATCAAAATCGCGGATATATAATGGCGATGGTGCGCCTGTAGCTGAACTAACAGGATAGGACCCCGGTGTTTCAGATGCGGTAGCGGTAGCAGTTTGCGTACCACGTATATATTCCGCCCGTATCTCTGAAAAACCTTTGCGGTTGGGTATCTTCAACTGGAAATCGGCACCATAATAACGGCGGGGCGATACATAATCTGCATTATTAGGTGTAGAATCTCCTTTTACTACGGCATCTGCACCTGTTCCGCTTACCCTGTATATCCACGGCGACTGGCTGGTAATACCGCCATAATAGCCCGATACGCCACCCGATACAATCCAGCCCAGGTTCTTTACCTTTCTTGGTTTAATAGAAAAACGGCCGATGATGTCTTTATGGCTGTCGTATTCCAATGGTCCGGCAAGGCCCTGGCCGTTAAACACACCCACATCTACTTTCATCCAGCGAAGGATATGGCCCTTTTTACGTGGCTCAAAAGTCACCATCGCACCCAGGTCACGCTCTGTTTTCATTAAAATTTGCGACATACGGCCACGCTCCGGTGCCTCACGTTCTGAAGACGACAGGTTGGCTTCAAAGCCCATCGGGCGGGCAAACATACCCGTTGTCAGGGCAAACATTTCCAGCTTATTCTCATAAAAACGTCCCCAGAAGTCACGAATATTCACTCCACGCTCCGTACCGTCAAACTGGAAGGCAAAATAAGCCAGCGGTTGGTGTTTTTGGTTAAAATGCGCATAATCTACACGGATACGGCCGCGGCGCAGCATAAACCTATTGTCTGCTTTTGGCGCAAAATCCCCCCCGCTGTAGTTCTTTACACCCTTATCTTCTGCATACTGAAACTGGGGCTGCATATAGCCGCCAAACCGTAGCCTGTCATATTCCTGGTATATAGGATAGATCCCCTTACCAATGGCAGTGGTCGTGTCCATCATATCGGTAAGAAAGCGTTGTGCCGTGGCTTCAGCACCCACAAAAAACAAAGCAACAACAAGAAGTAAACTTTTAACCCGCATCCATTTTTAAATTTCGGCTGCAAACCTATGCAGATAACAATTACCTAACAATGAAGTAATCAATTGTTAATAATTTAGTAACACAGAGGTTAAAATACTTACGTATAGAATATCCCATCTCTCAATAACATATAATTGTAAAAAAACAGGATAGTGTAATTTTATTGTAAGCCTATACACTACATTTGTACCACAGCGCCGTTCCCTTAGAAGCCCCAAAAAGATTATTTAAATGATCAGACGAAACTTTCGAGGATATAGGCTCCTCATGCTTCTGGCACTATTGGCGCTGCATTTCAAAGCAGTAGCTTCACATACATTCGGCGGAGAGCTTTTATACACCTATTTATCTGGCAATACGTATAAGGTGAGCCTTACTATTTATGGCGACTGTGCTGCTAGTAATACAAATCAATTACCTAATGCACGCCCCGAAATACAGTTATATAATGGTACAGTACTTGTCAATACGTTCAATCTTTCATTAGAACCAGGTTCGGCTATAGAGGTGTCCCCTGTCTGCGATGATGAAATAAATAATACCAGTTGTAAACTACCTTCCAGTTCATTACCCGGCGTTAAACAATTTGTTTATAGTGAAGAGATAACGATACCTGTCACATCTGCCAACTGGCGTTTTGTCTTCCAGGGCGATTTTGGTGGCAGTAGCCTTGCAGGGCGTGCCAATAGCATTACCAATATTGTAATAAGCCCGCAAGGCGGTTCACTTATGTATCTCGAAGCCTTATTGAATAATACTTCAGGGGCCAATTCTTCACCACAGTTCACGTCGCTTCCTACACCTTTCTTATGTGTAAATAAGGAACAGCAATATAATCAGGGGGCTGCTGATAGCGATAACGATTCCCTCGCTTTTTCGCTTACACCTGCGTTAGAAGCGAATGGCAACAGCGTAACCTACATTCCCCCGGCCACTGGCACCAATCCTTTGTCTACTGTAGCTGGCTCTTTTAGCTTCAACCCCGAAAACGGGCAAATGTCCTTCATTGCCGATCGGGTACAGAAAAGCGTAGTCGTGAATAAAGTAGACGAATATAAGAATGGTGTATTGGTAGGCAGCAGCATGCGCGAAATGACTTTCATTGTGCTCGACAATTGTGCTAATAGCTCACCCGACATCAAGGCTGTTGACAGTCTTCTGGGTGGAGTAGCTATTACAAACAGCACTGTTAACGTGTGTGAAGGCGCAGACAGCATTTATTTTGTAATGCCTGCCGTAGATGCCGATGGGAATAATATTGAGATCAACGTAACAAACGTACCCGCAGGCGCATCTTTGGAGGTTGTAAATAACAATACGCCTAACCCAATGATACGGTTTGCCTGGAAATTATCAGAAGCAACAGCAGGCATTTACAATCTTTTTATGAATATGAAGGATGACGCCTGCCCTATTTCCAGCAACCAGACCAATGCCTTTACTATTCGCATTGTAAAACAATACTCCGTTTCTCAGGAAATTGAAAAATATACGAACTGCATATCCCAGGCACAGCTATTCAGGTTGCTTATATCGGGCGGTGTTACACCTTATTTCGCACAGCTTTATAAAAATGGTGGCGTCATGCGCACTTATACAGATAGTACCAGCCGATCCATAACCGAACAATTAGTTCCGGGCAACTATAGCCTGCACATATCCTCTTCAGCCCTACTCTGCGAAACGGTGTACGATTTCCATGTAGCCGATTCCGGCATCTACCCCGTACCGGTAGATGTTACGGATTTGAACCTGTGTGTCAATGACCCTGTTACCTTTGCCAACTTCCCTAAGGCTACCACCGATAGTATTGCTTGGTATGATATGGAAGGCTTCAAGCTGAATGGCAGGCCTACGTATAATACCAATAGTCCCGGCATTTATTCCTGGCAGGTAAGCCAATTCTATAAAAATTGTGAATCGGAAAGAGATACGTTCACAGTTACCGTTCACGACTTACCCGGCATCAGCATTGCAACACAACCCAGCAAAGTATGCCTTGGCGATATTGTTTACCTTTCTGCCAATGGTGCAAACACCTACCGCTGGCTACCTGCCGATAAAATAGAAACAGACGTAAACAATAGCCCATACACCAAAGTAATGGCACCCACCACCTTTACCGTTGTAGGTGCAAACGAATTTGGCTGTACAGATAGCGCCGATATTACATTCAGCGAGGTAGAGAACTGCTGCACCATGTTTTACCCCACGGCCTTTACCCCCAATAATGACGGGCATAACGATGGTTTCCGCGCATTGCTGTACGGCAATGAGGCCAGCTATACCATTTCCATCTTCAACCGCTGGGGACAATGCGTATTCACCAGCAATAATCCTAAGCAATATTGGGATGGCAATTTTGGTGGCAAACCTTGCGAGGTAGGCACCTACTTCTACCGGGTTAGCGGAAAATGCCTTACCGGCCAGCTAATAAATCAGACAGGCGACCTCATGCTAATACGCTAACTATTCCCAGCGGAAAACCCTGCCGGCAATAATGTATAGCAGTACACCCCATCCCAGAAGCATCAGGATGTCGATACGCACATCCCAGAAGCCCGCACCTTCAAAGGCCACTTTGCGCATCGCATCATTCAGAAAACTGAGGGGTAAGGCACGGCAAAAGGGTTGCAGCCATTTAGGGAAGTTATCGATAGAAAAGAAAGTACCCGCCAGCAAAAACTGTGGCAGGGTTATCATATTGGCAAACGGCGGTATGGTCGATTCACTTTTGGCGAGCCCACTCACTATAAACCCAAAGCCCATAAATACCAGTATAGCCAGCGCGCTCAATAAGATTAGTTGCGCAAAGGTCAGCACACAATTCACCAGCGTATAATCGAAGGCATAATGCCCCACACTTATGATGATAATGGCACCCAGCAACTGGAATATCATACGCGAAACACCTTCACTGATAACGATGGTTTCCCTGCGCACAGGCGTAGCAAAAAAGCGTTTCAGCACCAGTGTCTGCCGCATGTTGAAGAATACGAATGCCGTACCGAATACACTACCCGCCAGCAATGAGAAACCCAGCTGCCCCGGCAGTATAAAGTCAATCGTCTTAAACTCCCGCACGGTGCTTTCCGTCACTTCCACCTCTGCTATGGCCGATGCCCTTTTCTGTGTCTCCGGGTCCATGCTTTGTATCACACTATTGATGATGCCCTGCAGTTGCGGCAGCTTATCCCTTTGCGATGTAGCAGTATGCAGCAGCACGGTATAAGCAGGCCCGGCACTATCACGGTTCACCTGCACACCCAGGGTAGCTGCTATGCTGCCTTCCTTCAGTTTATCGTTCAGATTGGTATCATTGCTGCTATCCCATTTCAGCACGGGCACCTGATGCAATGCCGTATACAGCGCATTATTGGTATCCGTACCCGGTGCAGTGGCCACTTTTATACTGAAGGACTTGCCACCACCTAAAAAACCAAACACCAATATGAATATTAAAGGAAACGCAATACTGAAAACAATAGCCGATGGACTCTTGGTGATAGACTGAAGGCTGGCTATTATAAGCGCACGCATGGCGCGCAGATTACTATATCCCTGCATGGGTGTAAAGATAGGTGCAATGCTACAATCTATAATACTTGTTAAAAAAATATAGCCTTTAAAACTATCGCGCCTAATAACGTAATTTACATAACCGATAATGAACAGGAAGATATTTTATATAGCAGTACTACTGCTGATGCAATGGCAGGCACAGGCAGCCAAGCTGTTCATACCTATGGACGCAGAATCGCAAACCGCCCACCTGAAAGCTTACGGCGTGGCATACGCGGCATTAAAGAACGGACAGGAGGTAGACTGGTTGCTGAATTACAAGGGTGGCAGCTTTGCTATGGACCAGACCGAAAGCATGGAGCGCCTGTGTAAGCTGCGCGGTGTGAGCTACGATGTAATGAGCGATGCACAGTATGCAGGCATCGTTAGCAAAATAGCCGACCCCGATTTTAACGGCGACATCATAAAGCTGGAAAAGCTGCCGAAGATAGCCGTATATACCCCACCGGGCAAACAGCCTTGGGACGATGCCGTTACACTGGTGCTTACCTATGCCGAAATACCTTACGATAAGATATACGATAACGAGGTGCTGGATGATAAGCTACACGATTATGACTGGTTGCACCTGCACCACGAAGATTTCACGGGGCAGTACGGTAAATTCTGGGTCAGTTTCCGCAATACTACCTGGTACCAGGAAGATGTGCGCAACAATGAGGCATTGGCTAAAGCACGCGGTTACAAAAAAGTATCGCAACTGAAACTGGCTGTATCTAAAAAGATACGCGACTTTGTAGCCGGCGGTGGTTACCTCTTCGCCATGTGCTCTGCTACCGATAGCTATGATATTGCCCTCGCTGCCGAGAATACAGACATCTGCGACGTACCCTTCGATGGTGACCCTGTAGCCCCAAATGCACAGCAACAGCTGGATTTCACAAAGAGTTTTGCCTTCAAAGGCTTCAACCTGATGACCAGCCCGTATCAATACGAATTTTCAGATATCGACAATACACAGTACAGGCGCGTGCCGCAGGAGATGGACTATTTCAGCCTGTTTACCTTCTCTGCCAAGTTCGACCCCGTGCCTACTATGCTGTGTCAGAATCACACTACAACCATCAAAGGCTTTATGGGGCAAACTACTTCTTTCCGTAAAGAGGTACTGAAAACAAATGTGCTGGTAATGGGCGATTATAAGCCAAAAAATGAGGCCCGCTACATACATGGCGAATTTGGCAAAGGCACCTGGACCTTCTACGGCGGCCACGACCCAGAAGATTACGAGCATCAGATAGGCGACCCGCCTACCGAAATGACATTGCATCCATCATCACCGGGCTACCGTCTGATATTGAACAATGTTTTGTTCCCCGCTGCCAGGAAAAAACCGCGTAAAACGTAATTTCACTGATCCGTTATTATCAAAACAATGCTCAAACACATCTTACATATATCCCTGGCAATACTGTGCATGGCGCATACAACAGGCACTGTGTCTGCACAATCTGTAAAAGAACCACCAAGCACAAACCCCGAATGGACAAAACCTTATCCAGCTTTCCAGATAGCAGGTAATCTGTATTATGTTGGTACATACGACCTGGGATGCTACCTTATCACGTCGCCTCAGGGACATATCCTAATCAACACAGGCTTAGCATCTTCAGCTTCCTTATTAAAAGCCAGTGTAGAATCGTTAGGCTTCAAGTTTTCGGATATAAAAATACTTTTAACCACCCAGGCACACTACGACCACATGGGCGCAATGGCTGCCATTAAAAAAATGACGGGCGCGCAATTTATGGTTGACGAAAAAGATGCAGAGGTAGTGAAAGACGGTGGCCGTTCCGACTATTTTTCGGGCGGGCCTCTCAGTACTTTCCAACCCGTAACTATCGATCGGTTATTAAAGAATAATGACGTGGTAAAGCTGGGCGATAATGCGCTGACCATGCTGCACCACCCCGGCCATACAAAAGGCTCTTGCAGTTACCTATTCACGGTGAAAGATGAAAAGCGTTCTTACAGGGTGCTGATAGCCAACATACCCAGCATCATAATAGACGGTAAGTTTTCAGAAGTTAAAAGCTATCCCGGCATGCAGCAGGACTATGCTTATACTTTGAAAGCTATGAAAGAGATTCCTTTTGATATCTGGTTAGCCTCTCACGCCAGCCAGTTCCATCTGCAAGGCAAGCATAAACCGGGAGCTACCTACAATCCCGCCGCTTTTATAGACCAGGAAGGCTATGATGCCGCAATAAAACAATGGCAGGATGTGTACGATGAAAAGATGAAGGAAAAGTAGTACACGACAGGCTATCCACCCAGTCCTTCACGTACCTTCTTTGGTAGCTTGGCTTTTATTAGTTCGTATGCCTGCTCCAGGTAATGCTCCCATTCTTTGGGCTTAAGTGCATTGCGCTTTTCTACAGCCACCCATTGGTTGCGGGCAAAATATGGTGCCTGTATTATGCCATTACGTTCTGTCAGCTCTTCAAAATCTTCCGGCGATACTTTAAACGACACACCCGATGTATCTGTCATCCCGGTAATGCAAAACATCTTTTCAGCCACCATAAAGCACAAATGGTCTTCCCATTTGATGCCTTCATACACACCCGGCAAGCTCAGGCAATACGCACGCAGCTTTTCTGTATCCATACCATAAAAATAGTATTTTGTGCCGGTATCGTTACCTAAACAGTCGTACTATAAACCTTGAAAAAGCCGATGCACCATTCATACCCGAATAAGTTTACATGAGAAAATTAATAGTATTACTGAAGCGTTTTATTTCAGATAGGTTTAGCCTTCACGAAGATGCAGCGGAAGAAAGTGAGATAATTGACAGCATTAAGAAAAATGTAAGTTTCAAAGGGGTAAACCTCTGGACTTTAATATTTGCCATTTTTATCGCATCTATAGGCCTCAATGTAAATTCTACTGCAGTCATCATCGGGGCTATGCTTATTTCTCCGCTAATGGGCCCTATTATGGGTATGGGGCTAGCCATTGGCATCAATGATCTGGAGCTTTTTAAAAAAGGTATAAAGAACTTACTCATCGCGGCTACTATAAGCATTGCTACATCTTCCCTCTACTTTGCCATCACTCCCCTGCACGAAGCCAGCTCTGAAATACTCGCCCGCACTACACCCACCATATGGGATGTGTTTATTGCTTTCATCGGCGGCCTGGCAGGCATTGTAGCTGGCACACGCAAAGAAAAAACAAACGTTATCCCCGGTGTAGCTATTGCTACTGCATTAATGCCACCACTATGTACTGCCGGTTATGGTTTAGCCTCGGGGCAATTACTATACTTCCTGGGCGCTTTATATTTGTTTTTCATCAACAGCCTGTTTATCTGCCTTTCTACATTTTTGGTAGTAAAACATCTCCGCTTCAAAAAAATAGAGTTCTCATCGCGCGAAAATGAAAAAAGGGTATCACGCATCATATTAGTCATGGTCACCATAACTTTGCTGCCCAGTATTTATCTCGCATACAGAATTGTTCAGCAAAGCATATTTGAAACAAATGCCAAAAGGTTCATACAACGCGAATTCAGATTTCCGAGAACACAGGTTGTAACCAAGAATTTCTTTTTTGACAGAAAGCGACAATCTATTGAAGTACTGCTTATTGGAGAAGTCCTTCCCGATGATATCTTAGATACGCTACGTAGTAAAATGCCGGCATATTTTAAAAATAAAACCACTCTTGTAGTGCATCAGGGCCTCGATGCTAAACAAAATATCGACCTGTCTGAAATAAAAGCCAGCGTGCTCGAACAGGTATATGCTTCCGGCCGTCAAAAGGATACTTTTCAAAACAAAAATGACACGCTCATACCACAACAGCTTCTGATAAAAAATGAGTTGTCGGCTTTATATCCTGGTTTAAAACAGTATGCAATAACACAGGCTCCTTTTTTAAATATGGATAGCACAAATGCTGATACTGTAACTTTGCTCGTCGCGAGGTTCAATAAACCGCTGTCGCGCGCTGAAAAAGAGCGCTTGCGGGCCTGGATGAAACAGCGATTGCATAGAGATAGCATTCGGGTAATACTCGAATAGAGGATCATTTAGCCTATGAAGTATAAGTTGCCCCTCTCTCCGAGAAAGAGATTAAAATACATATTTGATACTGTAACGAATGACAGGATAAGGAAAAGCATCCTGGAAGCCATACCGTTTTGGATTGCAGCACTACTCACCGGGCTTGCAGCAGTAGCATATACGCAGTTATTCAATATAGCCGAAGATCTGCTTCGCCATGTATGGAATTGGCAGCGTTGGTCTATATTTATATTTGCGCCATTATCCTTTCTAACAGCATGGCTCATAGTCAGGCTGTTTGCCAAAAATGCTGGTGGCAGCGGCATACCACAGGTAATGGCTGCTATAGACTTATCTGCCACTAAGTACGAAAACAAGCTATCAAAATTATTAAGCCCACGGATACTACTTACCAAAATAGCATCCAGCCTGTTTATGGTGTTTGGCGGTGGCGCTATCGGCCGTGAAGGGCCCACTATACAAATTGCAGGTTCTATATTCAGCACCATAAATAAATTGATACCAAACAGCTGGCCCAAGTTGTCGCAGAGAAGCTTTATACTTACTGGTGCCGCATCTGGCCTGGCTGCAGCTTTCAATACACCCTTAGGTGGTATCGTATTTGCTATAGAGGAACTCGCAAAAATCCATATAAGCTTATTCAGAACTGCATTGTTCACATCTGTTATCATTGCCGGGTTAGCTGCACAAGCCATTCTTGGCCCATACCTGTATCTTGGCTATCCTAATGTAAAGGGATTAAGTGCCCTCGTGTTTTTAGGTGTTATAGTAGTAGCTATTGTGGCAGGCATGTGCGGGGCTGCTATGTGTAAGATAATATTGAAGATACTGGAGTGGAAGCGTACATTGACAAATACACAAACCATAATTTACATAATTGCCATAGGCTTTGTTATAGCTGCCGCAGCCTATTTCGTGGACAGTAGTATACTAGGCTCCGGAAAAGAACTGATGAACGATACGTTATTTACCGATGATAAATATGTATCAGGCCAAACATTACTCATGCGTATATTTGGTCCTATTCTTTCTTTTACGGTAGGTGGGGCAGGCGGTATATTCGCTCCATCATTATCTGCGGGTGCATCCATTGGCAGCGTATTAGCACAAGTATTTCATTTTGCTGATGCCAATGACAATATGTTAATACTAAGTGGCATGGTAGGTTTTCTTACAGGTGTAACCAGGACACCTTTCACATCTGCCATACTGGTTTTAGAAATGACAGACCGTCACAGTGTTATATTTTATCTTATGCTCTCTGCATTGGTTTCAAATATCGCAGCATTGGTCATCGCACGCAAATCGTTCTACGAACAACTAAAACATGTGTACATGGATGACATCAAGAAACAATAAAATAATTAAATTATTGTCTGATATATAACTGGTCAAAATCCGCTTAAATATCTATTTTGTACCTTTACCGCTTTCTTAATCCTTACCTATTCTACGCATAGGTATTCTAAAAACCACATGTTTATGATTAGCGTTGGCCTCTTCGGTTTTGGTAAAACAGGTAAAATAATAGCCCAGGAATTAATCAATGAAAATACCATTGAGCTGAAATGGGTGGTTCGTAAATCATTGACAGAATCTGGCGAGTTTGCCGGTCAGCTTTTGGGGTTGCACAAAAATGAAGGAGAAATTTTCTCGTTAGACCACATGCCTAGTGTGGAGGATTTTCTAGTAAACAACCCCGTAGATATTGTAATAGATTTCTCTAACCACGAAACCATTAGAAAATATTACCACGCAATAAAATCTACAAATAGCAAGCTTATCTCAGCCATATCCAATTATCCTGCAGAAGAATTACAATTAATAAATGAACTGGCAAAAGATAGAGCCGTTCTGTATTCTCCCAACATTACATTGGGCATTAATTTCCTGATCGTTATTTCACAAGTACTGCAAAAAATAGTACCCTGGGCAGATATTGAGATCATTGAAGAGCATTTTAGAAACAAACCGGACATATCTGGCACAGCCGTAAGAATAGCTGATATATTAGGCCTCGACAGAAATAATCACATAAATTCGGTAAGGATAGGTGGTATAGTTGGCAAACACGAGGTGCTGTTCGGGCTGCCCAATCAAACTATTCGCCTCACGCACGAAACAAACAACAGGGCAGCATTTGGCCAGGGTATTATTTTCGGGGCAAAATACCTGCATCAAAAAGGTGCCGGACGCTACAGTATGGACCAGATAATAAAAGAAAAATTCGTTACCAGTATTAACGATGAACTGGCAGAACTTACAACTCAGTAAAGCATCGGGGCGTAACTTATCTGCAAAACAAAAAGGCCTACGGAAACCGTAAGCCTTTCAATCTATTACCCTATTAACTTATCACCTTATTGCCCTACCTTATTTTATACCTCAATCCACCATAAAAGTTGGCACCCATTATCGGTCCCCATATCATAGAGGCATCAAAGCCTTCGGCATATGGGTTCGATGCGCCCACTATCGGGTCATGCATCATATAGTTGGTCAGGTTCTCACCTCCTACATATACTTCCAGCACATCATTCCAGCTCTTGCTTATCTGCGCATTCATCTGCCAGAACGATGGTGAATACTTTGACGGTTCCGTGCCACCATGGTGCGCATGCAGTTCCGGCAGTCGTTTTGATCCTATCCATTGCACCGTATAATCAAATTTCCAGTTGTTGCGTGTTTCATAACCCACATTGGCAAATGCCCGGTGTGCTGCTACCAGTGGGCGCTCTTTCAGTTCGTTGCCATAAGTGCTCTTCACATCATACCAGCGGTAAGCCAGGCGCAGGTCCAGGTTATGTATCAGTTCATAATCCAGTTGTGCTTGCAGGCTATTAGCAAATGAAAGCCCCTTCAGGTTATACAGCCTTACATAATGCGGGTCTTCCACATCTACCACCACCTGGTTCTGAAAATTAGTATAGTAATAATCTACACTGAAAGCTCCATCCCTGTAATCCATTACAAACTTCTGCGTCAGGTTTACACCTGTATTCCAGGCTACCTCCGGATCCAGCCCAAAAGGCTTACTCTTGTCTGTACCTTCTATCACAAAAGAACGGTTGCTGGCCATATAGCCCATGTTCTCGGCAAATATATTCGCCGTCCGTTGCGCACGACCTACAGATGCCCTTAGCACCGTACGCTTGAATGGCGCATAGCGCACATGCAGCCTGGGCGTAGCAAAGGCACCAAATATATTATGGTAGTCCCCGCGCAACCCCGCCACCAGGTTGAATTTTTCAGACATGGTGTAAGAATACTCTGCAAAGGCCCCCGGCACTATTTCATTTCGGTTAAACCCGGTAAAGCCCAGCGAGTCGTGATAGTTATCTATCAGGTTGCTCAACCCACCTTTTATTACGTGGTTAGTGTTACCAATAATAGTCTGGTATATCAGGTTGGTATAAAGGCTCTTTTGCGACGCTATATAATTGCGCCTGCCATAGTTCGCATCCTGGTCGTGATACACACCTGCTATCTGCAAGCCTATACTCGTCCCCTTCCTGCCGGGGAACATGTGGCCTATTTTAGCCCATGCCTCAGCACGTTTCGTATTCAGCTGAAAACCCCATGGCTTGCCTGCAACCTGCTCTGCATCCTTCTTATAATTCCACTGGCCACCGGTGTTCTCTATATATACGCCTTTCACACCACCTTGTATCTCCCATCCCTTCGGCCCGAACCAGAACCAGCGGTTAGCCGCTACAAACTGTTTATCCAGCGGCTGGTCCAGGAAGCCGTCTCCATTATTATCCTGCTTCAGCCACTGCGAACGCCCGTGTAAAAACAGGTTGGTAGATAGCTTATCGTTGAACTGGTGGCGGTACACAATATTCCCCTCGCTCCTGCCCTGCGAGTTTTGGTACAGGTTCAGGTGCCACTTCTCTTCTTTCTCTTCAAATGGTTTGCGCCATTCCACGTTTATCTGCCCTGCCACACTCTCATAGCCGTTCACCACGCTACCGGTACCCTTGCTTAGCTGCATACCTTCTATAAAAGTACCTGGCGTGAATGATAAACCCGTTATAGCTGCCAGCCCACGTGTGTCGGGTATATTCTCGCGCGTTATCAGCGTATACGGCCCGGCAAGGCCCAGCATTTGTATCTGCTTATACCCGCTCACCGCATCTGTAAACGCCACGTCTACCGATGGTGTCGTTTCAAAGCTCTCGCTCAGATTGCAGCACGCCGCCTTCAGCAACTCCCGCTGACTGATGAGCTCTTTTTTCATCGGGTCCAGCATGCTTATCTGCGTGCTGGCGCGGCGATGTTTTATGGTTACTTCTTTTAATTTCTGTTGCTTATTCGTAGCCGTGTCTATGGGCTGCTCTTGTGCATACACTGGTGCATATGCCATTAGCAGCACACTGCCCGCAAGCAGTTGTCTGTAAAACCTATCCATACCTGTGTCTCGTTTTAGTGTTCGCAGGTATTGGTTTTATACTGGCAGCACTCAGGCAGCTTCTTGTAGTCGGCTTCTGTAGCTGCTACCTTTTCAGAGCTGTGGCCTGCCTTGGCTACGCTTTTCAGTATCGCGTCATCAGTAGTTTTCGATGACTTGTAGGTAACGGCCAGCATATGGGTTTCTTTATTCCATTCGGCGCGTTTCACCCCTTTTACATAGGCAGCTTCTTCTATGCGCTTTTTGCACATGCCGCAGTTGCCATCTACTTTATAACTTTTGGTTACGATGTCTTTGCCATCCTGTGCCATTGCGGTCACAGATGCCATAATTATAGAAAGGAAAACAATTAAACGTTTCATTGTAATTACTCATTAAGGTTAAAACAAAAAGTGATTCAGTCTGTACAATACAGTCACTTTCTTAACCATAATAAGTAAAGCTGGAATGCAGCTTAAAGAGCGGTATGTTCTGCCATCGCCCGGGCGGTGCATTAGGCTGCCCGCTTACCGGCGTGTGATTCGTATAGGCTACCGTACGCTCAGAGTATTCTATCTGCGCTGCTGGCAATATTACCCACTCACCCTGCAGTAGTTTGTATTTAAAGAAAGATACGTCCTGGTCTATCGATACCTTAGCGCTCACCACCTCATCCTTGCAGCAGCCTTCTTCTTCAGCAGGTTCATCACTGCAGGTATCATCTACACAGCCATCATCACCTTTCACATACATCTGCCACGATTCCAGTTGCTGGCCGCAGTAGTGTGCATGTATCATGATGCCCGTAACTGCGAACAGGTACAGCACCATAACCGGTATGACAACTAACTTTTTCATTTACAACACAAATTTAACCCTCAACTTGTTAATAAAACAAGAAATTCCGTTATAAGATTTTGACAGTCATTTATATTACTTTGCGCTGATAATACCGGCTCATGATTAATCCGTTTAACATAGGCGATACCAAAACATTCACACACAAGGTAGTAGATGGCGATGCCGCCCGTTTTGAAAGCGGCGAAGTACACAATGTATATTCCACTTTCGCCCTGTCGCGCGATGCGGAATGGAGTGGCCGCCTCTTTGTGCTGGAAATGAAGGAGCCCGGTGAGGAAGGTATTGGTACTGGTATCACCGTCACCCACCATTCTCCCGCCCTTATGAGCCAGGAAGTGGTATTCACCGCCACCCTTGCCGAGGTAAATAAAAATGAAGTGGTAGTGGACTATACTGCCCACGTAGGCGATCGCCTCATAGGCAGCGGCAAAACATGGCAAAAGATATTAAAAAAGGAAAAGCTGGACAGGCTATTCGAAAGCCTGAAATAGCTCTACCCCTTCAGCGCCTTAGCTACTTCCGGCACCAGCCTTTCTGCCCATATTTTATATTCCTTGCCGCTTGGGTGCAGTCCATCCTCCGCCAGGTATTCGGCAGTAGTTCCGTTTTTACGGGTGCTGTCTGTTATGTCTATATAATGGCATTTATGCGCCAGCGTTATCTCCTTCTTGGCAGCATTGTAGGCATCTATATCCTTTGCTATCTGCGCACGGTCTTTACCTTCTGCAAAGGGCGTTACACCCCAGTCAGGTATTGATAACACAAATACATTTTGCGTATGGCCATTGGCATAACGTATGGCTATATCCAGCAGTTGGGTATATTCTTCTTTATAGTTCTCCAGGTCGCGCCCGCGATACTGGTTATTCACCCCTATCAGCAGTGTTACAAAGGAAAAGGTATCTGTAATATTATGCTCACGTATCGATGCCGCCAGTTCATCCGTCGTCCATCCCGTTGTAGCTATGATAACAGGATTGGCGACCTCTATCCCCTGCGTTTTCAGCAGTCCTACAGTTTGATGCGGAAAATTCTCGTCCGATGATACTTGTTCGCCAATAGTATAAGAATCGCCCAGTGCCAGGTATGTGTACATTATCTATAGTTTTGTGAGGTGCGTATGATCCTGTAAATATAAATCGTTGGTAATTTATGTATCGAATACATGATGCGGTAATTCCCGTACATAACTTCCCTTATTCCATCCGCACCTTTCTCCGGAACAGCTCTACCTATATAAGGTTGAAGTGGTAAAGTTGAAATTCGTTTCTCTATTCCTTCTACTAATCTCGCAGCATAAAAGGCAGAATCGTTAGCTATATATTCATATATAGCTTGCAGGTCATCAAAGGCAAGCATCGACCAGACTATCCTTTCTTCCATTCATCTATCTTTTTCTTAACATCAGAATGATAGATGACATCTCCTTCATTAACCTGTTTAATGGCAGCTTCCAATTTTTCTACAACTATTAGTTTTTCTATTAGTTGATCCAGTTCAAAATCAGCAGGCATATCCTTTATAGCTTCCAATGCTTTTTCCCTTGTCATGGCATCTTAGTTTTAATTGATAAATACGGTCTTAATATTTACAAACTCACGAATACCAAATATACTCAATTCCCTTCCATAACCGCTTTGCTTCACGCCGCCAAAAGGCAGGCGTGGGTCCGAATGCACAAACGCATTTACAAAGCAATTGCCCGCCTGCAGTTGCGTAGCTGCTATCTTTTCCGCCTTCGCCCTGTTCTTAGAGAAAATGCCCGCACCCAGTCCGTATATGCTGTCATTAGCCAGTCGCACGGCATCCTGTTCGTCTTTCGCTTCTATGATCGCAGCCACAGGGCCAAACAGTTCTTCATCATAAGCCGGCATGCCTTTCTTCACGTTGGTCAGTATCGTTGGCGGGTAGTATGCCCCCTCTCCTTCCGGTATATAGCCACCCAGCACCAGCTTTGCACCTTTCTCTATGCTTTTCAGCACTTGTTCGTGCAGCTGGTCGCGCAGGTCTTTACGCGCCATCGGGCCTATCTTGTTATTCTTATCCATAGGGTCGCCAAAAGTGGCGTGCTGCATTAGCTCGGTAAATTGTGCTTCAAATTCTTTCCTTACCGCTTTCTCTACTATAAAGCGCTTCGCCGCCACACAACTCTGTCCACTATTCACCAGTCTTCCGTCTACACAGGTTTTTACCGCCAGCTTCATATCAGCATCTTTCAGTATGATGTAGGCATCACTGCCACCCAGTTCCAATACTTGTTTTTTAATATGCGATGCCGCAGCCGCCGCTACCTTACTGCCGGCATTGGTACTGCCTGTAAATGTAATTGCCGATATAGCCGGGTTCTTTATCAGCCCTTCCACTTCGCTCGATGGCAATAGCAGGGTTTGAAACAATCCCTTCGGCGCACCCGCATCTTTTATCACTTTCTCTATGGCAAGTGCGCATCCGCTGATGTTCGATGCATGTTTCAGCAGCATCACGTTACCGGCCATCAGTGCGGGTGCCATAGCGCGGTATACCTGCCAGTAAGGGAAGTTCCACGGCATGATGGCCAGCACTACACCCAACGGCTGAAAGGACACATAGCTTTTGCGGGCATCGGTTTCCACTATCTCATCTTTCAGGAATACCGGGCCTTCTTTTGCATAAAACTCAAAGGTCATCGCGCATTTCTCCACTTCCGCCATGCTTTGCGCTATGGGCTTGCCCATCTCCTGCGTTGCCAGTTTGGCCAGCTTTTCCTTATCCTTGCGCAGCTGTGCAGCTATCTTCTTCAGCACCACACCACGTTCTTTCAGCGTCAGTTGCTTCCAGTCTTCAAAGGCCGATTGCGCTTGCTTTACGGCTTTGTTTATCTTTTTTTCGTCGTGTATCTCGTATTCGGCTATCAGGGCGCCTGTTGCGGGATTAATGGAAGTAAGTGCAGCAGCCATAGTTCTCTTTATTTATGCCTCAAAATTAAAGCAACACAACGGTACGAAAGCTTTACTATTTTCGATGCCCTTATAACAACAACACAACATTATTTAACAGATTGTTTTTATGCATCGTCAAATCGCTCATATTTAAAATTAAATTAAATATTGTATATTTGCTATAATAAGATACCGACGTAACAACTATCGAAGCAAATCTTACATATATAAAACTTAACCCTCTCAATCAGACCATTATGGAACAAAAAACTGTTTCCCGAACAGTTTGGAACAATTTTAAACACAACAATCAACTGAATATCAATCGCTTAAAATTTAAATTCTTCAAAACCCACTAAAAACTATCAAAAACTATCAACAGATATAAATTTCTACAATAACCCATCCACAACCATATCATGAATATTTCATACGAATAGGAAAGCCGTTAATGGCAACAAAAGGTTTCCTATTTTTGAGGCCCATATCATAAACACCACTAAAATTCAGTCCCGTAATGACTATTGATAAAATAAAATTTGGCACCGACGGATGGCGCGCCATCATCGCCAAAGATTTTACTGTATATAATGTAGCCCGCGTTACCAAAGGCTTGTCGCACTGGCTGCTGCAGCGCAGCGACCGCCCTACGGTGCTGCTGGGCCATGATTGCCGCTTTGGCGGGCCGCTGTTTGTAGAAACGGTAGCAAAAGTACTGTGTGCTAATGGCATTAAAGTAGTAATGGCAGAAGGCTTTGTAAGCACACCTATGATATCTTTCGGTGTGTTGCAGGTAGGTGCGCAGCAGGGTGTTATTATCACGGCCTCTCACAATCCGCCTACATACAATGGTTACAAGCTGAAAGGCGCACACGGCGGCCCTTCCAGTCCCAATGATATAGCTGCGGTAGAAGCCCTGATTCCTGATACTGTAGAGATACCTAACGAGGGCCTGAAACACTGGCAAGCACAGGGCCTGCTGGAATACATCAACCTGGAGGATATGTATGTTAGCTACCTGCAGGAAAAGTTCGACATCGAGGCGCTGAACAAATCACCGTTTAAGCTGGCTTACGATGCTATGTATGGTGCAGGGCAAAATGTAATGCGCCGCTTGTTCCCTACGGCTACATTCCTACATTGCGATGATAACCCCGGGTTCCACGGGCAGGCACCGGAGCCATTAGATAAAAACTTACAGGAATTGGCAAAGACCGTTGCCAATACACCTGAAATAAAGATAGGGTTGGCAACCGATGGCGATGCAGACCGTATAGGCCTGTACGATGAGGATGGCAATTTTGTAGATGCTCACCACATCATCCTGCTGCTGATACATTATCTGCATAAGTACAAAGGCATGACGGGCAAAGTAGCGGTAGCCTTCTCTGTTACCGACCGTGTTAAGCGCATGTGCGATGCCTATGGCTTGCCAATAGAGGTAACGCCTATCGGCTTTAAATACATCAGCGAACTGATGACACAGGAAGACATACTGGTAGGTGGCGAAGAAAGCGGCGGTATAGCTGTGAAAGGCCATATACCGGAACGTGATGGTATTTATGATGGACTGGCACTGTACCAGTTCATGAATGAAACCGGCAAAACGCTGAAACAACTGTGCGAAGAGGTATATGAAGTAGTGGGCCGTTTCGTGTACGAGCGTAATGACCTGACGCTGGAAAATGAAAAGAAAGAAGCCATCATCAAAAAAGCGGCAGATAAAGGCTATACACAGTTTGAGAAGTATGCTTTTGGCCGTATAGAAGATATAGATGGTATCAAATACCACCTGGATAACGGTGGCTGGGTTATGCTGCGTGCATCGGGCACAGAGCCGCTGCTGCGCGTATATGCAGAAGGCAACAGCAAAGAAGAAACGTTGGATATACTGGAAGATGTAAAGAAAACCATATTGATGTAATATCATAACAAAGCCTGTTACTTAGCAGGCTTTGCTTCTAAAATATGCAGCAGCTCATCCAGCATGGCGGCCTGCGCAGGGTTCATTTTCTTTCGGGCTTCTGCTACAGTAAACCACCCTGCCTTGTCTACCTCCGGCACCTGTATTGTCTTACCGGAGCGTGGCGGCCATTCCAGCGGGAAAGTATTGCTTCGAATAGTATCGGCATCTATATCGCCCTCTATAGTAAAGGCGTGGATAACCTTACCGCTCTTTAGCTTCACAGGTTGCAGGGCTGTAAAATCGCCATCTATGGCGGTACCGGTTTCTTCCTGAAATTCCTTACGCGCCACAGCTAGCAGCTCGGTCTTGCCTTCTGTTTCGCCCTTTGGTATAGACCATGCGCCTTCATCCTTATGCTTCCAGAAAGGCCCACCGGGATGCACTAAGAATACCTGTAGTTCTTTACTCACCTGTCGATAGAGCAATATGCCTGCGCTTATCTTCATGCTTATTGACTGTAGGTAATGCGGTATATAACATTGGCAAAGTCATCAGACACCAATAGGGAGCCGTCTTTCAGTTGCAGTACATCTACCGGCCTACCCCATGCCTTGCCGTTCTTCAGCCAGCCTTCAGCAAAGGGCTCATAGCTTACCGACTTATCGCCATCCAGCTTGACCATGGTAAGGCGGTAACCTATGGGCTCAGAGCGGTTCCACGAGCCATGTTCGGCTATTATCACCCGGTTCTTATACTCTGCGGGAAACATGCTGCCGGTATAGAACTTAACGCCCAATGCAGCCGTATGTGGTGCCAACACAGCTACAGGAGGTATAAACTCACTGCAGGCATG
The DNA here is from genome assembly GCA_036406055.1 of Flavipsychrobacter sp. GTDB lineage: Bacteria > Bacteroidota > Bacteroidia > Chitinophagales > Chitinophagaceae > Polluticoccus. Next base: position 19,831 of record DASWWE010000194.1, read on the forward strand.
CCTGTCGCCGTATTCGGGGTCTTTGATAGTACCTGCATGGCAGTAGGGGTAGCCAAAGTGCATATTGGCCTGTGGTGCGGCATTCAGTTCATCGCCGGGTATATCATCGCCCATTTGGTCGCGGCCGTTCTCGGTAAACCATAGTGCCTTGGTATCAGGGTGCCAGGTAAAGCCTACCGTATTACGGATACCATGCGCATGTACCTCGAAGCCGCTACCATCCGCATTCATACGGGTAATGGATGCATAGCGCGGGTCTTTCTCATTGTCATCGCAGATATTGCAGGGTGCGCCTACGGGCACATACAGCTTATCATCGGGGCCGAAGGCTATATACTTCCACCCATGGTGCGTATCGCCGGGAAAGTTATCGCTTACCAATACTGGTTTGGGTGGGTGGGCAAGATTGGCCTCTATATTATCAAAGCGCCATATCTTATTGACTTCAGCCACATATAAAGCGCCCTGCCTGAAGGCTACGCCATTGGGCATATTCATGCCGCTGGCTATGGTATACCGTTCATCGGCAGCGCCATCTGCATCCTTATCTACAAGGGCGTATACCTTATCGCCCTGGCGGTTGCCAACAAAGATGGTACCCTTATCGCCCATAGCCAGCGAACGGGCATTGTCTACGTTATCGGCAAATATGCTGATATGAAAGCCTGCAGGCAACTTAATATCTGCCAAGCGCGGGTCTTCTACTTTATGGAGCGCTTTATTCTTACAGGCGCTGTTAAACGTACATAGTGCCGATAGCGCGATGGTCAATGTAAAATACCTGGTATGCATGGATAAAATGGTTTTAGAATAGTGTTACAAAAGTTATACCCTCATTGCCTCCATACAAATATCGGCCATTCACCCCTACATTTTCTGCATTCACCCATAGCTTGTTAAGCGCTTGCAAACCGGTTCCTAACAACCGGTTAAGCTGCCTCTGAAATTTGGCTACCAGCCTGCCTTAGGGCCATCTTTGCTTTATCAAACGAACAAACACAAACAACAACAAACAAACTTTTCAAACAAACAAAACAAACAAGATTATGAAAAAAGTATTCGCTATCGCCGCTCTGATTTCTGCTTCATTCGCTGCTAACGCACAAAACGCTTCCAGCACAGCTACGCAAACTGTAAACCTTAACCTGAGCAATGCCATCGAGCTGACTTTCACAGGCAACAACAGTGCAACAGGTGTTGCCGTTAACCTGGCTTTCAATACCGTGAACGATTATGCTAACGGTGTTACTTCAAGCGAGCAAGGTCTGAAAGTACGTTCTAACAAAAACTTCGCTGTAACCGTTAAGACAAACGCTGCCAGCTTTACATATACCGGCACTACTTCACCTGCTCCCGTTATGCCGGTGGCTGATGTACTGGACCTGATGGTTTCTGCAAACAGTACAGGTGGTACGATAGCTACTCCCTTCTCTGCTACTGCCTACAATAGCCTGAGCAACTCAGCACAAAACCTGATCAGCAACGGCAGCCGCGGTGGCAACCAAACCTTCGGTGTTAAGTATCAGGCTACACCGGGCTTCAGCTACCCTGCAGGTACGTATACTGTAGATGTAGTATACACTGCTACCCAACTGTAATATTTGAGATTGTTTTTCATAGTGTATAGTT
>DASWWE010000195.1:0-56482 GCA_036406055.1 Flavipsychrobacter sp.
GCACCACTGGCCAGGTCATCGGCCAGGTGCTGCACACTGCGCTGCACGGTGGCTTCATCTACAAAGCCCCAGGCGCTTTGGTTGGCACGAACCTCGGGCGACAGAAACGCCTCGGGACGGCCATAGAAAGCCTCCTGGAAACCATCTACACAATCGAGCGGTACGGGTATGGCCTGTACCTCACATCGACCGCCAAGCGTGCTGGTAATAAAATCGATAGTAGGGTAGCGGCGCTTTTCGGCAGCTACTACTTCGGGGAAGTAATGAATGTTCCAGAAATCATCCAGCGCATCGGGGTCGGAGGTGTAGATGAGTACCGGGCCTTTGGTAACACGGCGCATTTCACGCAGCCCCGCAGCAGCATCGGGCCAGTGGTGAATGGTGTAGATGGCCATCGAAGCATCGAAGCTGTTATCATCGAAAGGCAGGCTGCCGGCACTGCCTATAATGGCCGGCACTTTACCACGCTGCAGGCGCTGGGCGCGCATGGTGGCCGATGGCTCTACGGCTACTACATATTTATCTTCAGGCTCGTAAGAGCCGGCACCGGCACCAATGTTCAGCACCGTATGGCTGTCTTTCAGCGCAGCGTGTACATAGGCTGCAATGCGTGGATCGGTTTGGCGATGACGGGCATATTGCTGCCCTTTTGCATCGTAATCAAAAGATGGGAGGTGTGTGGTCATGCACAGAAAGCAGCAAGCTATGTGCCAAAGCGTAACCAATGATTTGTTAATTTGCTGCTTATGAAGGCATTGATAAGGATTTGCATATTGCTGTTATTAGCCACCGTAAATGGTTACGGGCAAAAAGTAAGTATGCAGAAAATAGAGAAAGAACTGGTAACTGCCTATAAAAAGATAACCGATGAGCGGGATAGTGAAGAAAGAAATTATGATAGCCTTACGAAGTATAACTACGATTTTGCACAGCAGCTGAGTAAGTATATATCCGAGGTGTCGCCATCGCTGAACTATGAGTTTGATAGTTTAAAGCGGGCAGGGGTACATTTGGTTACTTCTGATGATGATTTATTCAGGATTTACAGTTGGAATACCCATATGGGTGGTACGATGGAAGATTTCGCCGCTGCATATCAGTATAGGTTTAAAAATAAGGTTTATGCAATGCAAGTAGTTGATACATCGCTTCCAGAAGGCGAAAGATATATACCATTCTATTCTCAATTGTTCACATTGAAAGCGGGACAAGCTACTTATTATCTGGCTGTGTATAATGGTATCTATTCTACAAAAGATGCAGAGCAAGGTGTACGAGCATTTAGCATCAATAATGGTAAGCTTGTAGATGCCAATATCATAAGGACAAAAGATATGCGGAATAGCATCAGTTTCTATTTCGATTTCTTCAGTGTAGTAGATAGGCCCGAACGCCCGCTAAAGCTGATAAAGTATGATGGCAAAACAAAAACACTGTACATACCCATTGTGCAGGAAGATGGCCAGGTGACCGGTAAGTTTATCACTTACCGTTTTAACGGCAAATATTTTGAAAGAGTGAAGCGATAGGAATCAGCCTGTCAGACAATAGTTCCACCCCCTAAAACGCACCAATCCCTTCTTACCCCTACGCTAAAAAAATAAATATTTTTCTGTGGGGGTGGGTGGGTGCTTTTATGTTTTACCACTGTACATCGGTAAACAATGAAAGCATTACACCCCCTTCTTTTTATTCTTTTTTTGGGCAGCACTGCCACGGTGCAGGCCGCTACTGATAGCACGGCTACTACCCGCCAGCTGGGCGAGGTAACGGTAAAAGCCCGCAGCAATACCCGCCAGTTTGTAGAAAGCATGCAGATGGGCAAAACGGAACTGCCTGTAGCCATGCTGCTGAAAGCCCCCGCCATAGGCGGCGAGGCCGATGTGGTAAAGGCCCTGCAACTGACACCCGGCGTTAAGAGTGGCACGGAAGGTAGCATAGGCATGTATGTGCGCGGTGGTGCCAATGATGAGAACCTGATACTACTGGATGGCGCACCGCTGTATAATGCGGGCCACCTGCTGGGCTTCTTCTCAGTATTCAACAATACGGCACTGAAGGATGTGCAGTTGTATAAGTCGGGCTTTGGGGCCAAGTATGGCGGCAGGTTGTCATCGGTAATGGATGTGCGCACGAAAGAGGCAAGCCTTACAGAATACAAGGGCGATGTGAGCATCGGTACCATATCGTCATCGGCAAGTGTGCAGGCACCTATCATCAAAGACAAACTATCGCTGATGGTAGCGGGCAGGCGCACGTATATAGACCAGGTAATGAAAACGGTACCCTACCACTTTCACGACCTGAATGCAAAACTGTACTATATGGCCGATAGCCGCAACCGTTTTTGCATCAGCGGCTATACGGGCAGCGATGTGCTGAAGCCCTACACCTACGGCAGCAATGGCGAAGAGAAGCAGGCGAAGGATGATATACAAAGCGGCATGAAGATGGGCAACAATACCCTTTCTGCCCGCTGGAACCACGTGAGCAAGAATAGTAAACTATCGGGCGATGTGACGGCCTACTACTCGGGCTTTAGCTATGCTATAGATGGTAAGATGAACAGCAACACCATATATATGCAGTCGGCTATAAGAGATATGGGTGTGAATGGAGATGTGCGTTTATCTCACATTGCAGGGCATAAGCTGAGTGCCGGGTTTCAATTCGTAAACCATTACTTCAATCCCAACATAGTAAGCAGCAATGGCCCGCTGGTAGAACGCTTTGGCAATAGCAACGGGCAACACCTGCACAATAATGAAGCAGCCGTATATCTAAATGATGAGGTGCGGATAGACAGCAACTGGCAGATAGCTGCAGGTATGCGCATCAGCGGGCTGAGCACAAGCGGCAAAATACTGCTGCATGCAGAACCGAGGCTGGGCCTGCGCTATATGATAAACGAGCGCAGCAGCATTAAAGCATCGTATGCACGCATGGTGCAGTACCTGCACATGGTAAGCGGCTCATCGCTGCTGCTGCCTACCGACCTGTGGTACCCTGCTACTGATAAGATAAAACCCGCCATCAGCGACCAGGCCAGCCTTGGCTATTATTACAGCATACCCAATGCAGGTATTTCCATCAGCGCAGAAGCCTACTATAAATGGATGCAGCACCTGAGCGAATATAAAGAAGGCGCCATACTGCTGATGAACGATAAGTATGAAGACGAACTGGTGCAGGGTAAAGGACGTGCTTATGGGCTGGAGTTGTTTGTAAGTAAAACCACAGGGCGCTTCACAGGCTGGGCAGGCTATACATGGTCGGTAGCACAAAGGCAGTTCGACTCGCTGAATGGTGGCAAAGAATATTATGCCCGTTACGATCGCCGCCACCAACTATCGCTGGTAGGTATGTATGATGTGGTGAAGAACTGGAGCGTGAGCACTACTGTAGTATATGCCACGGGCAGCCCCTTTACCGGGCAAACCAGCCAGTACCTGGTGCCGAAGCCCGGCTTTGCAGGTTTTGAAACGCTGCCCGCATACACGGGAAGAAATGAAATGCGCATGTCTGCCGCCTTTCGTACCGATGTAGATGTGGCGTATAAATTCAACATCAGCAGGCGTATAAAAGCCGATGCACACCTGAGCGTGTATAATGTATTTAACCGTACGCAGCCGCATAGTGTGCGGCGCATATATGATGAGAAATCACAAACCTACAAATACCAGCAACGTGGACTGTTTGGCACCATCACGGCTGCATCACTCAATATTCATCTGTAAAAACCATCCCAACTATGTATAGTATTAAAATAGTTTTTTTGTTATCAATGCTTGTCATGTTTTATAGCTGCCGCAAGCCTGAACCATTAGATATAAAAATGCCGCAGCAAAAAGATGCCCCCGTTATATCGGCCACCATTACCGATGCGGAAGGTGTGGTAATATCGGCAGGGTATTCTATGGAATCTATCAGGAATATAAGCGACCGTAATCCACAAGGCAAGATACCCCGCGATATACTGGTAGATAGTGGTACGGTGCGCATCAGCGAGGGTAATGGTGCGGCATATAGCCTGTACAGGTTATCGCCCGGTGTGTATGGTAGTAATGAACTGGAACTGAAAGATGGCAGCAGCTATACCCTGCATGTTACCGACCCTAAGAAGGGCACAACGGCTACTGCTACTACCACCTATTATGTGCAGCCACAGGGCAGCAGCGTAACACCGGTATATAAAGGTATACGCAATGGTGATACCCTGTGTACGCTACAAGTGGCGATACCCGATGCGCAGAAAGATGCCAGATACTTTATAGGCTATACTACCACCAAACAACTGCGAGAAAATGTAAAAGTGATGTCAGCACCCGGGGCGCAGAACATGAGTGCTATAGCCACCTTTGAGCCTAAGCAACTGGAACTGCTGCAAAGCAAAGCTACTGCTGCGCTCAGCCATAGCTTCACCATCAAAGCATCGGCAGGCGATACGCTGGTAGTGCAGGTGGGCCGTGTAGATGAAGGCTATTATAAATACCTGCAGGCGTATAAGCGTACCGGTTACCTCATCAACCAACTGACAGGTGAACCCATTAACCTGCCTACCAATGTGCAGACAGGCTATGGATACTTTGCCCTGTGCAAACCCAATCGTTATGTGTTTGATATGAAGGAGTATATCAAGTAAACCCTTTTCTCTCTCATAGCCCCTATCTGAAACGAAGCAACCCATCCAGTAAGGCGGATGGGTTGTGTTTATATATATATAGAGAGTGAATGTATTAGTTGCTGCGGTTGTAATATTCCATAGCTTTTGGCAGGTGTTCTTTAATGCCTGCTATACGTGTATCATCGCTGGGGTGCGTGCTGAGGAATTCAGGTACGCCACTGCCGCCCTGTTGCGACATCTTTTGCCAGAAGGTAACTGCGGCATTAGGGTCGTAACCGGCAAAAGCCATGTAGTATAAGCCCGATTCATCCGATTCCGATTCCTGCTTGCGCGAATAGGCCAGTGTACCCAGCGTGCTGCCTATGCCGAATACGGTATTGAACAATTGCTTTGTTTCTGCGGGCTTGGAAGATAAGAGTGCAGACAGCGCTGTGCCGCCATACTGCACCAGCAGTTGCTGGCTGAGGCGTTCGTTACCATGGCGCAGTACGGCGTGTGCTATCTCGTGGCCCATTACTACAGCCAGTTCGGCATCGGTACCGGCCAGTGGCAATATGCCGGTATATACCACTATCTTTCCGCCGGGCAGGCACCATGCATTCACCTCATCGCTGGCTACCAGGTTGAATTCCCACTGATAATTATTGATCAGGTCGCGCTTGCCTATTTCTGTCAGGTATTGTTCCACACCCTGTGCTACGGCAGTGCCCACGCGTCGTACACGTGCTGCATCAGCGCCGCTGGTAATAGGCGGGTTTTGAGAAAGAAACTCGTTATACTGTTGCAACGACAGGCTCATCACCGTACCATCGTCCACAAGGTTGAGTGTACTGCGGCCTGCTGCATTCTTTTTACAGGCATAAAAAGTAGTGATTGCCAATAAGATACTGAGGATAGCTGCTATAGCATATAGTTTTTTCATGACCATTTATATTGTTGAGAGTATAGGCTATAAAATTTGTACCAAAGAAGGGAGAGATGCTGAAGATATTTACCCAATCAACCGAAAGAATTTATCAAAATTCACGCAAACAAAAAACTGTAATCTGAATGGTTTTTTACTATATGTTTGCAGTACTAATTAGTACACCTATGATACCGGTAGAAAAAGGATGACCCTATCCACGGTAGCCGAAAAGTGAAAATAGAGTAGGCATCACATCACAAAAACCATGAAAAATGAAAAAGCTAATCTTTGCCCTTGCGGTAGTACTCATCACGTCTTTCAGTGCGATGGCACAAAGCAACACCGTTACTATTAACTCTGAAGGCGTAACCGCCCTGGAAACGTATGGCCGCGCCTTGCTGAGCCAGAATGCAAATGATCCTACTATTTTTGAAACAGTGCCGGGATGGCCTTGCGAAGAGCAAATGACCGCACAGCTGGCAGCACGTATGCAACGGCTGGCCAATGATTGCTGTTGCCCTGTTTACATTTGTGTGCAAAGCTCCGATTGTGCGTGGGTATTGTACCTGTTCCGCCCCAATAACGGCTGCGATATTGTCATTGCAGAAGGGGATTATGCGGCATACTAATACACCAAGGTTATAAAAATGCCAGGCCCCGGAATGTTTCCGGGGCTTGTTCTATACTGTAATTATCTGTGCCGCTTATGTGCCTTATACCTTCTGCGCCGTACCCATTTTTCCAGTTCTACCGCGTGGAATATTACAGCCGCCAGGCCGATGCATATCGATAGCTCTGTGGGTGATAACGGTTGTGTTTTAAATGTATCGTTGGCCCATGGCAGGTAGATGACTGCCAGCTGCAGCAGAAAAGTAAACAAGATGGCCGCTATCATACTACTGTTCGATAAAAAGCCCTTGCGGTATATAGACTGATAATCGCTTCGGATGGCAAAGACATGCCCCAGTTGCGACAGCGAAAGTACCGTGAATACCATTGTTTGCCAATGTGTATCGCCCACAGCTATGGCCACTGCCTGGGTGCCTAATGTGATGCCGGCCATAAATATGCCCACCCATATGATATGCACGCCTATCCCTTCTGAAAACAGGCTTTCTGTCGATTTCCTGGGTGGGCGCTTCATCACATTGCTCTCTGCCTTTTCAGACGACAGCGCGAGGCCAGGTAGCCCGTCGGTCACTAAGTTTATCCATAATATATGAATGGGTAGCAGCGGTATGGGCAGCCCCAGCAGCGGCGCCAGAAATATGGTCCATATCTCGGCACTGTTGCAGGTCATAATGTATTTTACAAAGCGGCGTATGTTATCATATATGCGTCTGCCTTCTTTTACTGCTTTTACAATTGTTGTAAAATTGTCGTCGAGCAATATCATGTGCGCGGCCTCTTTGCTTACATCAGTGCCTGTAATACCCATGGCCACACCTATATTGGCCACCCTTAGCGATGGTGCATCGTTCACGCCGTCGCCCGTCATAGCTACATAGTGTTTTTTGCTTTGCAGTGTCCGCACTATGGTCAGCTTCTGTTCGGGCGATACCCGGGCATATACCTTTATCCTTTCTATTTTCTGCTGCAGCTCTTCCGGTGGCATAGCAGCCAGTTCTGCGCCTGTTATAGCTATATCGCCTTCATCCAGCAGGCCTATCTGCCGTGCAATGGCGGTGGCTGTTTGCAACTGGTCGCCGGTTATCATTACGGGCACAATACCTGCCGACCGGCATTCTGCTATTGCTTGTTTCACCTCTTCCCTGGGCGGGTCTATCATCCCTGCCAGTCCCGCAAAGCTCAGTTCCTTTTCTACGGCTGCTACACTTACCGGTTCCGGTACGGCATCCAGCATGCGGTAGGCAAAAGCCAATACCCGGTTGCCCTGCGCAGCCATCGCTTCTGCTTTCTGCAATATGCCGTCTACCGTTTGGTCATCGGCCAATAGTTGTGTTATGGTTTCCACAGCGCCTTTCGTAATAGCTATAAAACCATCTTCATAACTATGAATGGTGGTCATGCATTTACGGTCTGAATCGAAAGGGAGCTCTGCCACCCTGGGCATTAATTGATGCAGCTCCTTCAGCACCTGTTCCGAATAGTTGTGGATGATATAATTTACCAGTGCTATCTCTGTAGGGTCGCCCGTATGCGTGCCATTGCCGGTGGGTTGCACATCGTGGTTTACGGCCATAGCACATTCCAGCAAAGAAATATCATCATGCAACTGCACATCGGTATCATACGGTATTACGGTTGTTACCGTCATTTTGTTTTGCGTCAGTGTGCCGGTTTTATCTGAACAGATAAAGCTGACCGACCCTAATGTTTCTACGGCAGGCAGTTTGCGGATGAGGGCATTTTTCTTTACCAGCCTGTTAGCACCTTTTGCCAATGATATGGTAATGAGCGCAGGCAGGGCTTCGGGTATGGCAGCCACCGCCAGCGATATGGCTACCAGCAGCATATTTACCGGCTCTTCGCCACGCAGCAGCCCCACGCCAAACAGCAGCACACAGATGCCAATGATGAGCCACGACAGCTTTTTGCCAAAATCGCCCAGGCGCTGTTGCAGCGGTGTGGCAGTTTCTTCTTCCTGCAGCATACCGGCTATGCGCCCCAGTTCTGTTTGCATACCGGTGGCTACTACTACACCTGTGCCGCGGCCATAGGTAACGGTAGTGCCTTTAAAAGCCATGTTCACCCTGTCGGCCAGGGCATGTGTATCGCCCGTAAGTCTTTCTGCCGTTTTATCTATCCCTGCCGATTCGCCTGTCAACGATGCTTCTTCGATGCGCAGTGCATGTACCTCTGTAAGGCGTATATCGGCGGGCACCAGGTTGCCGGCTTCCAGCACCACTATATCGCCGGGCACTAATTCGGTAGTGGGTATATGCTGCAGTTCATTGTTGCGTATGACGCTGGCATCGGGTGTTGCTAATTGCTTTAAGGCATCCATGGCTTTCTCGGCCCGGTATTCCTGTATAAAGCCCACAATAGCATTCAGCAGCACGATGACCAGGATGATGATGGCATCCGTCATATCGCCTGCTATGGCCGATATGACCGCAGCTACCAGCAGCACCAGTATCATAAAATCTTTAAACTGCCGCAGGAAAAGCAACAAGGGCGGACGCTTCTTTTTCTCCATCAGCCGGTTGGGGCCATATTGTGCTGTCTTCTTTTCTACCGCATTGGCAGACAGCCCTTTGCCGGAAGTTTCCAGCAGCTCCATTACCTTATCTATACTAAGCCCGTGCCAATTTTCCATAACGAACAGCTGCTGTGTTTACCATACTAAGTTCGGGATTTGAACGATAGTTGCTGCTTAAAAAGAGTGCCAGTAGTGGAGGCTTTATTCATGTTCTGTGATTTAATTTCAAGGTGAAAATCAGGACACCAAAATACCTACACACGAGATAGGTCTCGAAAAAAAACTGTGCGGTAGGCACCATGAAGTCTTTTACAGTTCATAAATCTGTATAACCCTTATCCTTTAATATTGTATTGCATCGGGCTATTTCATGCCTTAGGTCCCGCCTTCTTATCAGGTATGCTTTAAATGCTATCGCCGCATTTTCTCTTTGTGCTTCAAGTGCTTTCAGCTCGTTCATTGCCACCAGGCGTGCTTTCAAAGTCTCGTACCTTTCAGCATCCATTTTCCGCGACTCATTATATGCAGCTGTATTTATGTTAGGGTTATGCTGGTTGATCGTTCTTTCCAGAGAAATGCCATTGCGCTGCAACATAGGGATATTTTGCCCGTATTGAAAAACAGGCTCCTGGCGAATAAACTGCTGGAACCCATCGCACAGAAAAGTGATATCTCCCTGCTCGTGATTAACAATCGTCCAGCGTGTTTCACCATCTACTTCTTCCTTCACTATCTCACTTATGTCAGTTTCTATGTAGAAGTTGATATCTAAAGTTAGCTGACGCACATTTATAAAGACCAATGTGGCAGGTGCTACCCAGAATGAGAATGGCAAACCCTCTACTTCAGGCATATTCCATTTCACTATGTAGTCTATATCCAACTCTAGGTCTTTGCCTGCGTGTATCTTATAAACAAGGTTATCATGCCAGCACATTTCTTCAAAATCAGCATCTGTCCATAGTCGTTTTTCGAGTCCATGCTCCATACATCAAAGGTTTAGGTATGTTCGTATTTGATTGGCAGTTTTAGTTTGCCTGTATTTTGCTTGTATATTTTACAATGTTTTTATTCTTTTTTATTTCACCGGCTCATATATTAGCTGCACCACTCCCGAACGAAATACATTTGTTTTCACCAGCTTCAGGTTCAAGCGCTGTTGCAGGTCTTCAAACAATGGCTTGCCGCTGCCCAGTGCTACGGGGTGTACTGATAAGCGGTATACATCTACCAGGTCTTCTTTTATGAATGTTTTGATAAGCCCTGCGCCGCCATACAGCCATATATCTTTGCCACCCTGCGCTTTTATCTCTGCTACTTTAGTGGCAATATCATCATTTATAAATGTAGCCCTGTCATCATCTCTTTGCTGGCGGGTAAATACATATTTCCGTTTAGCATGCACACCTTTCCACAATGCCTGCTCCGCCTCCGTTGCATTGGCTTCGGGTTGGTAATTGCCCCAGCTATCGTAGCTTACCCTGCCATAAAATATGGTATCGATAGCCGAGAGAAAGCCATCAAAATCCATGTCATCATCCATAATGCACCAGTCTATTTCGCCGTTAGGCCCTTCAATAAATCCATCCAGCGTTACCGCGAGGTCTAAGATTACTTTTTTCATGTGTGTAAATTGTATGCTTGTTTCAAGTAAGCAAATGTATCTCTATCAGAACCATCCCGTACTTTTCTTTTTAAAATAATACCGTTTGTTTTTTACCACTACGCCCCAGCTATATATACCATTAGACCGCGGATGATATACCGAATAGCCGGTCATACTATCTATATCCCTCTTTATAAGCACATAGCTATGCACTTCTGCACCCCTCGCACTGAAAATGCCATGCTTCCTTACCTTTTCTACAACACTGCCGGAATTAACAGCCACAATCTTTATATCGTTTACTTTTTCAATCGCACATCTGGTTAAAAGGCTATCTATATCCATTATGATTATGGAAGTATTACTTGTATCATCACCGAAGTTGAAGAAACGTTTGTCTGCCGAATCGAGCAAATGCCGCACCAGTTCGCATTCGTCAGTGTACACCTGCTTTTGGGCATATGCTACGCTGCCATACAACAGCAGTATTAATTGGGCTAAAAAATATCTCATTTCAAAAACGATGCATCGTCCTCACTATGCGTTATAATTTATAATTAACTGGCATTATTTTAACTATTACAAAATACTGAATAATGCTTATTCCCGAGTGTCATGCGCATGGCAAATTTCACACTGCCGGTCTGCGGTATTTAGTGTATATTTAATATTTACCAATGGCCCCTACATGCGCTGTTATACACCTCTACTTATAGTATTGCTATGCATCCTTACGGCAGGTAAGCTGCATGCCAGCCACTACTATGGCATCGATCTGTATTACACCCATATAACGGGTAATACCTATCGTGTTTCCCTGGTGGCTTTCGGCGATTGTTCGGGTGCGCAATTCCCTACATTTTCTACGGCGCGGCCACTGATATATATAAAACGTGGTGCTACCACGGTACTGCAGGATTTCCTGAACCTGGAACCGCCAACAGCAGGCGTAGAGGTAACGGCGGGCTGCCCTGCAGATATGAAACGCACCAATTGTGTAGACCCAAGCAGCCCCGTGCCGGGTGTAAAGAAGTTTGTGTACTCCAAGAATTTTACCCTGCCCGCCACAGCGCCCGACTGGAAATTTGTGTACCTGGGCGAAACTGATGGCGCACCATTGGCAGGCCGCAGCAATGGCATTACCAATGTATCGCCGCCGGGCATCATCAGCCTGGAGGCTACGCTTGATAATACGACACAGCAAAACTCATCGCTGCAATTCAATAGCATCGCCACACAGTTCTATTGCGTTAATGTGCCCGCAGAATATATGGCCAATGCTACCGATGCCGATGGTGATAGCCTGGTATTTGAATTGGTGCCGGGGCTGGATGCAGGCGTGCCGGTAAATTACCTGCCCGGCTTCACACCCACCAACCCGATGTCTGTAGCCGCAGGCACATTCAAGTTCAGCAGCATTACGGGGCAGCTTGGCTTTACGCCCAATGTGCTGCAAAAATCGCTGGTGGCCTACCGCGTGTCTGAATACCGCAATGGCGTACTGATAGGCACTGTGATGCGCGAAATGACCATCGTAGTATTGCCCTGTCCCAATAAGGCACCCGAAGGCTATATCACCAATGCCGACGGCGCGGAGATAATAGACCCGCTGACGGTGCAAACCTGCATCGGCAAGCATGAAGTTAGTTTCGATATCAACCCCACCGATTCTGAGAAGCACTCCATCAACATGGTGCCCGGCACATTGCCGGAAGGGGCTACGCTAAATGTTACCAACAATAATACAACAGAACCGAAAGGCCGCTTTGTGTGGAATATGCCCGACCTGCCGTATAAGGACTATAAATTTGATGTGACGTATACCGATGACGGCTGCCCACCCAAATCGCTGACACAAACCTATACCATACGCATACAGCCCGATACCGCCTATGCCAGTGTGGAACCTGCTACCTGTGAAGACCCGGGACGCATCAGCATAACACCGCCAGCCAAATGGATGCCCTGGAATTTTAAACTGGTGAAGGGGGATACACTTATTTATAGCGGGCAAAACATCAGCACACCGGTATGGCACAATGTTTTGGCCAAAGGAAAATATACCATGCAGGCTACGAATGAAATAGGCTGCTACAGCGATGTGGACGTGAAAATACCATCTACCTGCTATGTGGCCGATATACCCAATGCCTTCAGCCCCAATGGAGATGGGCGCAATGATGTACTATATGTAAGGGGCGAAAATATTGATGATATGGTGCTGCGTATATACAACCGCTGGGGGCAGGTGGTATTTGAAACCCGCGATGCTACCAAAGGCTGGGATGGCACCTACAACGGCGATGCGGCCCCGATGGAAACCTATGCTTATACGCTATCTGTAATGTTTCCCAACGGGCAGGTGTTTCAGAAGCAGGGGAATATTACGTTGTTGAGGTAGTACACGGCATTCGCAGTAAATTGCAGCATACACCATCCATTTATGCCGGTACACGCCTTAGATTTCATAGGTACCTTTAACGCAACAGACAAAGCTCTTTTTGAAAAAGAAGTAAAAACGCGGCATGTGCGAAAGGGCAGTTTCCTTTTACGTGAAGGAATGATAGCAAGCTCTTTGTTCTTTAACATAACGGGGGCTGCCTTCGAATACAACGCATCGCCATCAGGTGATGAAAACATTACGGGCTTGTACATGACTAATGAATGGTTTTTCAACCCATCGTCCCTGGCGTTACAAAAGCCATCGCACAGCTTTATTGCAGCCTATGCGGATAGTATTGTTTTAGAGCTCAGTATCCAATCTATACACACACTTATTTATAAGTCGGCAGCATTTTTTCAATTCAATAGCTTGATAGCGCAACCCACATTGGGCGCTTACTTTTTTGATAACACATTAACACCTTTTCAGAAATATGCATACATACTGGAGCACAGACCAGCCTTATTGCAGATATTTCCATTAAAGATGATAGCAGCGTATTTAAAGATAACCCCCGAAACTCTCAGCAGAGTACGGGAAAAACTTGCAAGGGCAAACTAATATTTCTTGATTCTGATCAAGCAGCTACGTATAGCGGGCGCATTATCTTTGGTGTTCACTTATGCAGATGAAACATAACACAGTATCTATACGTCCGTTTCTCGGTGCCAAAAATTTTGAACAGTCGAGAAGCTTTTACCGCGATATGGGCTTTGAAGAAGTGGTGATTGCACCTAAGCTATCCTTATTCAAAACCGGTATGCTCGCCTTTTATTTGCAAGATGCCTATGTACGCGACTGGGTAGATAACACCATGGTTTTCCTGGAGGTAGAAAACCTCACTACATTCTGGGACGAGCTGCAAGCATTGAACCTAACAGATACATATCCGGATGCAAGGCTAAGCCCTATACGGGTAGAACATTGGGGAAGGGAAGGGTTCGTGCATGACCCATCCGGCATTCTATGGCATATAGGTGAATTTTTTTAGCTACCCGCCAGTGGCGTGCCAAACACACCCACGGCCAGTTCTGCCCACACGAGGAATAATACTACCATCACGATACCGATGATAAGGAACCTGCGCCCGGTATCCCTTACCTTGCGCAATACCAGCTCGCATAGCAACCCGGTACCATATAGCAATATGCCCGCCACTACGAAATCAAACCATGTCCAGTTGACCTCTGTGGTGAACTGCATGGCTATCAATGGCACCATCAGCAATGCCGTGATACCGGCTATAATGACTGCCAGGCGTATGTTTTGTGGTGTATGAGGTTTCGTATTCATGAGCTTGGTTTTTTAAAAAGTGAACAAATAAAAAGTACTTTGAATTACAAAGTTAACGAAGTATTTCATTCACTTGCGCATTTTAGTTGACCTATTTTTTACAAAAAAAATAAAAGCCGCTGATTTAGCGGCTTTTATGATGCGTGCATAGCTGGCTTATGCATTGAAGCCACCATCTACCGTTAGCATAGCACCCGTGATGAATTTACTTTCATCGCCCGCCAGGAAGCTTACCATAGCAGCTATGTCTTCACCCTTGCCATATTCACCCAGCGGCATACGCGCGCGCATAGCATCGGCCCAGGGGCTATCTGCGGGGTTCATATCGGTATCTATCGGGCCGGGCTGCACCAGGTTCACGGTTATCTTACGGTTGCCAAGGTCGTGTGCCATGCCGCGTGTCAGCCCTTGCAGTGCTGTTTTGCTGGTGGTGTATAAAGTAAGGTTGGGCCCAGCTGCCATATCGCCCAGGTTGCTACCGATGGTAATGATGCGGCCACCGGCTTTCATGTGCTTCAGTGCTTCCTGCGATGCTACAAATACGGCACGTACATTCACACCCATGATGTCTTCATAATCCTGCAGGGTATAATCCTCAAAAGGTTTCATCTGTGCTATGCCCGCATTGTTTACCAGTATGTCTACACCACCATATTGCTGCACGGCTGTATGGATGGCATCCACTATTTCACTATGGATGGCATTATCGGCCTTCACGGCTATGGCTTTGCCACCTGCATCCTGCACCTCTCTGGCCACCGCCGCAGCCTTATCGGCCGAGCTGGCGTAGGTGAATACCACATTAGCACCCTGTGCCGCTAATTCTTTGACGATAGCCCTGCCCATACCGCGACTGCCGCCCGTAACTACTGCTGTTTTGTTCTGTAACCTGTTCATGTGTCTTTGAATTTTTATCAAAAGTATTGGCTTGTATGCTACATTTGCAGGTAAGCATCGAATTGTTAGGTACTAACAAAAAAGTAAGTATGAGAAAGCAGAATTCAACCAACCTGCAAAACGAGATCAGCATCAACAGCAGTTGTGGCATGGCATATACCCTTACCGTTATAGGCGGCAGGTGGAAGCCCGCTATACTATGCCGGCTGCGCTTTGGTACCAGGCGATATAGCGAACTGAAGAAGGATATTGAAGGTATAAGCGAACGCATGCTGGTGGCTCAACTGCGCGAGCTGGAACTGGATGGCATAGTAGAACGTATTGTATATGCAGAAGTGCCGCCGCGTGTGGAATACAGGCTTACCAAACTGGGCAAATCGATAGAGCCGGTGCTGGATGCCATGAGCAACTGGGGGAATATGCACCGCGTGCAGAAGCCGGTGGCTAAACGCAAGCGGGAAGTGCTGGGGAGTTAATGTGCTTTAGTAGAAAAAGGCTACAGTTGTAATGGTATGGCATGTAAACAAATTATTGTAGTTTTCATGCATAGTCATTATGAAACGTTTTGTAATTGTTTTAGCATGTTTGTTTCATGGCTTTTGCGTATCGGCGCAGAAGCACCATACATATATTGATGCGGGGCTGAGCCTTGCCTATTTTGATCCCGGCTTCTCAGTAACTTATAATTATCATCCTGCTAAGCACCTGGGTGTTGGCATAGGCACGCAAGGGTATGTATTTCATCCGGCCTCTACTAATCCGCGGCATTTTACGCCTGCGCTGTTTGCTGATGTGCGCCTGCGCATACGCCCCGAAAAGATCAGCCAGTATTTCTTGTTCCTGGATGCAGGGATGAACTTCTATCAGCACAACAACGATTCTGCTTATTCAGGAACCTATATTTTAACAGTGCCGAATGATAACGGCGTTTATGTGGGCCTGGGGTTGGGCTATTTCCTTCGGTTGACGCACCGCGGATGGGGGGCTTATGCATCGGCAAAGCTTATCAATAACATTTACAAGCGAAATGAATACAATACGCTGACCAATGAACAAAACAGCATTAACCCTGCTGCCGGCACACTGATACTTTCCTTAGGCTTTCGGTTTGGCGATGATAACAAAGACTATAAAGTGAAATAACAGTAATTAATAAAGACAACAGTGAATGCTGCCTTTCCCTACCTTACATAATGCAGTGCCATGCTGCCCGATGTAAAGTGCTTCGTTTCTACCAGGTTTAGTTTCAGCATATCTGCCAGGGCAATGCCATCCAGCAACCGCCTGCCTTCACCGGCCAGCAAGGGCTGCACTACAAAGCGGTATTCATCTATAAGGTCCATTTCCATCAGTTGCGATGGTATATCTACCCCGCCCAGCAGGATGTCGCCACCTTCTTCCTGTTTCAGTTTTAATACCGCTTCTTTCAGGTCGGTACTTATGATGATCGTTTTGGGGTTATCCACCACATGCAGTGTGCGCGAGCAGACGACTATCTTCTCCACCGCATCGAATGCCTGTGCAAAATCGTTCATCGATTTTGTAGTACCGGATTGGTTTCTTGCCATATCGGGCCAGAAGGGCACCATCAGTTCGTAGGTTTTACGGCCATACATCAATACACCTGCCCGGCGCATCTGGTCGGTCCAGTAATCGTGTGCCTCTTCATCTGGTATACCCTTGGTATGGTCTACACAGCCATCCAGTGTTATGTTGATACCGAATATTAGTTTTCCCATCTTACAGTGTTTTATACATACCTATCAAAACTAAGCCAGCAAACGTTACGCGGCAGGGGTGTAATCTGACTATTTAGGGTGGTGGTTACGTCGTAGTGCCTTGACTTCTTTCATTTGTGTAGTTATTTTGCAACGGCTCAACCTGCCAGAAACATATGGAAACTCATAAACACCCGTGCCTGAATTGCGGTGCCATGCCGATGGGCGCTTACTGCCAGAATTGCGGGCAGAAAGCTGATACCCACCGCATATCCCTGCCACACCTTATCAAGCACGACCTGGTGCATGGCATCTGGCATTTTGATAAAGGGCTGCTGTTTACACTGCGGGAGGCTTTCGTGCGCCCCGGCCATATGGCTATGGACTATATAAAGGGCAAAAGGATAAAGTACTACAACGTCTTCTACCTCATCCTGATAGTATTAGGTATCAACATATTGACCGCAGGTTTTTTCAAGTCGTATTACCATGTGGTGGAAAAAGCGGCACCCGAGGGTTTGGTGGTAGACCAGGAAAGTGTCAACATCTCTTACTATGTCAAGCATTACTTCAAGCTGCTGTTGTTCCTTGTCATACCGTTCTTTGCCCTCAGCGGGCTACTCAGCTTCCGTAAGCTAAAACTGAATTTTGCGGAACATGCTATCATAGGCGGTAGCTTAATGCTGGCCGGTGCTATGTGGTATTTTTTTGTGATAGTGGGTATATATACCAGCATCAGTGTCAACTCTGATATCTTCAATTTGCTGGTGTGGGGCTTCGGTATCATCACCTTTCTGCAGCCGGCGCGGGTTTATTACCAGGCAGCCGCCAAGGAGTATAGTACAGGGGCATTCCTTTTGCGCCTGTTGCAATGGTATAGCTATGTGGCCTGCCTCTTGTTTCTGGTATTGCTGGTCATCGCCCTCTTTACCGGCAAATCGCATATTATACTGAGCTAGGGGTGTACAAGCTTTGCACTAATGTTTGTAAAGCGATAGTATTCAAATAGCGGAACAATATCAACAAGCCATCCAGTCCGGGTGGCTTTGTTGTTTTGCATTTTTTTCAAAATAAAATTAGGTAACTCAAAAGTTACGTATATATTTGTGTAACTTTTGAGTTACTTATTATGAAAGATATCAAACATCAATTTACATTTCCGCATCCACCCACAGTGGTTTGGGAATACCTGACAGATGCGGAGCTGCTGGGCCAATGGCTGATGCCCAATGACATTAAGCCTGTATTGGGCCACAGGTTTCAGTTTAAAACAAAGCCGAGGATAAATTTCGGTTTTGATGGAACGGTATATTGCGAAGTGCTGGAAGTAGTGCCGAAAGAAAAACTGGTTTACTCGTGGAAGGGCGGTATGTCGAAAGAAAAACCATTGCTGGACACCATTGTAGTATGGACGCTGACACCTACGGCAGAAGGCACTATTTTGCAGTTGGAACACAAGGGCTTTAAAGGCCTGAAAAACTACCTGCCATTCTTCATTATGAATAAGGGCTGGGCAAAAATCGGCAAACGATTATTAAAAAAAATGAGTGCGGTATAAATGGCAACACAAACATATGATGTATTCCAGGTGATAGCAGACCCCAGCAGGCGGCAAATGCTGCAATTACTGTCGGAAGATAGCCTGACTATCAATGCGCTGGCCAGCAGCTTTGATATGAGCCGGCCTGCGGTATCGAAACATGTGAAGATATTGCACAGCGCCGGCTTTATATCTATACAGGATATAGGCAGGGAACGGTATTGTATACTGAACCATGATGGGTTTGCAGAGGTGCAGGAATGGATAGATTATTTTGATGCCTTCTGGAAATCGAAACTGAAAAAGCTGGAAGCATTGCTGAACCAGAAGACGGACGGTCATAAACAGTAATACAATACCCAACTAAAAATGCCGCTCTTCGTGAACGATCTCGTATTTGATACCATCGGGGTCTTTGAAGAAGAGGGCATAATAGTTTTCGCCATGCTGTGGGTACAGTTTGGGAGGGTCTACAATGATGGCATTGGTTTCCTTTATCTTTTCATACAGTTCATCTACCTCTGCCTGCGATGTAGCTTTAAATGCCAGGTGGTGCAGGGAGCCCGGTTTCCGGCGGTGCACGGTATCGTCTTTAAAGGCTTCCCGTGGCGAATTGATGGCAAAGATGAGCAGTGGATGGCTGTATTCTATTACATCAAAATCGTGTGCAGCTACACGGCCCTTACCCTTGCGGCTGAGGTCGAAGCCGAGAATGGGCATCAACTGGTCGTAAAAAGCTTCAGCTACGGCCAGGTCTTTTACCGTAACCTGTATATGGTCGATGATCGGTTGCATGTCTGTGCT
Organism: Flavipsychrobacter sp.; assembly: GCA_036406055.1. GTDB lineage: Bacteria > Bacteroidota > Bacteroidia > Chitinophagales > Chitinophagaceae > Polluticoccus. The sequence goes on from DASWWE010000195.1 coordinate 18,996, forward strand.
TTTAAATGATAGCTTCGTTTTGAAATTACAACATTTAGATAAGCTATTGCCACCCGTTGTTGATACACTTATTTCATCGCAACGCTAACTTAAATGTTCGTTCTATCTTTATAACTTAAAAAAAATACATAAAATGGCATTTGATAAAGCAGTGACCGACTATATAGCGCAGGCACCGGCAGCACAAGTGGAGATGCTGGAAACCCTGCGCCAACTGGTGCACGATGCCGTGCCCGGCACTACCGAAGCCATCAAGTGGGGCTTCCCTGTGTTTTCAAAAACGAAGAACTATGCCTACTTCAAACCATCGAAGCAATATATACGCTTAGGTTTTTATAATACCGATAAAATAGAAGACAGGGATACTGTGCTGGAAGGTACGGGGAAAGACCTGCGGCATATAAAAATCAGGAAGCCGGAAGATATTAATAAGCCACTGCTGAAAAAATGGCTGAAGGCGGTAGCCGAATAATGTAATTATTCAGTAACAAAAAATATTTAAAAACTATTTTAATGAAAACGGATAACACGAGGGTATTCAAGATGTCTTTTGCAGGCATATATCCGCTATATATACAAAAGGTGGAAAAGAAAGGGCGTACCAAAGAAGAACTGGATGAGGTGCTGTGCTGGCTGACTGGCTATGATGCGAAAGCACTGCAAACGCAGATAGACAACAAGAACAGCCTGGAAACCTTTTTTGCCGAAGCCAACCTGCACCCGAATGCATATAAGATAACCGGCGTGATATGCGGCTACCGCGTAGAAGATATAGAAGACAAGCTGATGCAGAAGATACGCTACATGGATAAGGTGGTAGATGAACTGGCGAAAGGCAAGGCTATGGAAAAGATACTGCGGAAGTAAATAGAAAAGCTAATTTTACCATGTCAATAACAGTGCTATGAGTATACAGCCATCGCATCCAAATCCACTAAAAAATTATTTGTCGCCCCACTATATTCATAAAAGCAACTGGTTAAGGGCTGCTGTGCTGGGTGCCAATGACGGGTTGTTATCTACGGCCAGTATAGTAGTGGGTGTGGCAGCAGCCAGCGATGCACGTGAGCCTATTATATTAGCTGCACTGGCGGGTATGGTGGCCGGTGCTTTATCGATGGCTGCGGGTGAATATGTTTCTGTCAGCTCTCAAACCGATGTGGAGAAGGCCGATATAGCCCGCGAAGCGATAGAGTTGAAAGAAGACCCCGAAAAAGAACTGCAATATCTCGCAACCATATACGAGCAAAGAGGGCTGAAAAAAGAAACGGCGCTGCAAGTGGCTAAAGAGCTAACAGCGCACGATGCCCTGGGCACGCATGTAAGAGATGAACTGGGCATTAACGAGATAAGCCAGGCAAAGCCTTTGCAGGCCGCGCTGGCATCGGGCGCTTCTTTTACCTGTGGCGCTATACTGCCACTGGGCATTACCCTACTGGCACCGCTGAAACACATGATCTATTACCAGTATGGCTTTACCATAGTATTCCTGATGCTGCTGGGGGCGGTTGCTGCCAAAACAGGAGGGTCGCATATGGGCAAAGCGATATTGCGGCTTACCTTATGGGGAACGGTAGCCATGGTACTATCGGCGGCCGTAGGTAGCCTGTTTGGTGTGGCTGTATAAATGTTTGCGTGTGTTATAAGCAGGTCGCAAATGGCCTTTATATTGACGCATATGCCCCTGTGCAGGGATGTTTCCCGTTTTAACTTTGTGGCATCACTAAAAGCAAAGCACTATGGACAATATCCATAATACTATAGCACAACTGGAATTTGCACAGATAGGTTGGGTAGTGCCCGACATACATGCCTCTGTACAATTCCTGACCCAAGCATTGGGTATATCCTTTCCTGAACTGCAACATGTGCGCGCGCAAGACCTGCACATGAGCTATCGCGGTGAAGTGGTAGCTGCTGAATGGCTCACTACGCAAACGTATAATGGCGGAACGTTTATAGAATTGATACAACCACTATCGGGGCAAAGCATGTTTCACGATTACCTGGAACAATACCCGCTGGGTGGTACGCAGCACCTGGCGTATCGCTTACCCGTTGATGGGTTTGAACGCATTGTTAATGAACTGCGCGAACAGGCCTACGAAATTATCAGCACGGTAGACCATCCCATAGCACGCATGGCCTTCTTCGATACCTATGCCACACTGGGCGTGGCCACAGAGATAATGGGCATTACCCCCGAAGGATGGAAGGCAATAGAACAGATGCAGCGATGATGTAAACAATACACAGATTTAATATTGGCGTAACAGGCCCTGCATCCCCTTCCGATACTTTTGTATGCGAAATAATTTTCCGTTCACACAATACATAGTATCATGAAAAGGGGATTGCTCATAGCAGGCTTATTCGTATCGGTTACAGCCTTTGGCCAAAATAAAATAGATGTGCAGGCACACCGCGGTGGTATGTCTTTAATGCCGGAAAATACCGTACCGGCCATGCTGAATGCCGTGAAGCTGGGTGCGCAGACATTGGAGCTGGATGTGGTGATATCGGCAGATGGTAAGGTGGTAGTATCGCACGATGCTTACATGTCGGCCAACTTTATGACCAAGCCTGACGGCTCTGAAATAACCAAGGAAGAAGAGAAAGGTTTGGCACTATACCAAATGACGTATGACAGCATCAGCCGCTACCGGTCGGGCATAAAGCCGCACCCTATGTATCCGCAGCAACAGAAAATAGAAACGCAGAAACCATTGCTAAGCGACCTGGTAGATAGTGTAGAGGCGTATGTAAAGGCACATAAGCTAAAGCCTGTATATTATAATATAGAAACCAAATGCTCGCCCATGGGTGATGGAAAATATAACCCCGCGCCCGATGTGTTTGTAAAGACGATGATGGCTGTGATTGATAAAAAAGGTATCCGTAAGCGGGTCATCATACAATCGTTTGATGTGCGTACACTGCAGGTGCTGAAAAAGACGGAGCCTGATGTGAAGCTATCGCTGCTGGCCAGTGGAAAGATGCAGGTATCGGCAGAGGAGCTGAAGAAACATGGATTGACGGAAAAGGAAGTCGCCGATTTTTTCAAGCACATAAACGAAGGTAAGACAGGGCTGGAAGAAGACCTGGCGCGGCTGGGCTTTGTGCCCGATGTATACAGCCCGCATTATGGCGGTGTTACGGCCGATATGGTAAAGAAGGCACACGATAAGAAAATGCAGATAGTGCCCTGGACGGTGAACAAAGCAGAAGATATGATAGCACTGGGCAAGCTGGGTGTGGATGGCATCATTACCGACTGCCCCGATGTACTGATAAAACTAGTGGGTAGTTACCAGGGCAAATAAGCAAACATAGTAATGATAACAATCCCTGCCTGTGGCGGGGATTTTTTTTTGTCGTAGCTATTTATGATAGCTGATTGTGTTTTGTTCAAATAAAATATTTATCTTTGCAACTAAGATATTTATTCTGTAAGACAAATGGCAAAAGAAGATAGCGTAATACAACTACGGAAACTGAGCCAGCAGTATGCCTATGCATCGCTGCAAATGCACGAGGCCATAGCACGCGAGGCGGGTTTTTCGGCTACCGACCATAAATACCTGGGCTTCTTTCTGCAGCGCGGAGCCTTGACAGCGGGCGAACTGGCAGAGCTGACCGGGCTGACCACCGGTGCGGTAACGGGACTGATAGACCGCTTTGAACAGAAGAAACTGGTGAAGCGCCAGCCCGATAAGGATGATAGGCGCAAGGTGATCATAGTGCCCGATGTGAAGAAGATAACAGCGCTGATACAGCCTTTTTACCAGGCCTTTCAGCAGGCTACGGATGAGTTGATAGCGGGCTTTACCACCAAAGAGATAAAAGTGCTGGAAGCCTATTTCACCAAAGCCATTGCATTAATGAATGAAACAAAAGATAAGATATGAGCATGAACACAAATGAAAACCAGCAAACGGAAGTAACGTACTATCATGGTACCAAGGCGCACCTTGCCATCGGCGAACTGTTGCAGCCGGGCTTTATGTCGAACTACGGCACGGGGAAGTATGCGAAGTACGTGTACTTTGCTGCCGCTACGGAAGCCGCCATATGGGGTGCGGAACTGGCGCAGGGCGATGGGCCGGGGCGTATCTACATCGTAGAACCCGTGGGCCATTTTGAAGACGACCCCAACCTGACGGACAAAAAGTTTCCCGGTAATCCTACCAAATCGTACCGCACCAAGCACGGGCTGAAGGTAGTGGGTGAACTAAAAGAATGGCAGGGGCATACCGCCGAGCAACTGGCACAAATGCGTGCCGGCATCGAAAAGCTGAGGGAGCAAGGCCTGGAGGCGATAGAGGATTAGGGGAAATGCAAACAATAATGTAATTCTGTAGTATGAATCCTTCTGTATTTATAGCATTTGGAAAGCCTTCATCGGGTTGGTTGCCTGTAGACCTTAGTTATGGTGATTTTCACATTAGCTTTGATGCATCTAACGTATTGAATAACCCTGTTGCAGAGCTGCGTAATGTTACAGAAAATTTGCAGGTAGGCGATTGCAGGAAGATTGAATGGTGGCTAGAGCCAGCGGTATATGTGTTTGATTTTGTAAAAGAAGGTGAGCGTGTCACATTTTCCATTTTTGAGCAGGATGATTTGCACGATGAAAATGCGGAGCAGCGATTGTTGCTATCTATAGCAGGCGATAGTAAAGAGATCTTGTTGCCATTTACAGAGGCACTAAATGCTTTCTATGCAAAGCAGTATGATGAACGGGATTGGGCAGCGTAAGCGAGAATCGGAATAATATAAACAACAAATCCCCGCAGTTGGCGGGGATTGTTGTTATGATAGATACTGTAGTTTTTTAATCGCTGAAGTCGCCGGTTTGGATATCGCCGTTGCGGGTGTAATTGGCCATCACTACGCCTGCGGGGGTTACAACGCTGTGGGTGAGCCGGAAGGCTGCGGGCAGGGTGTGCTCATCAAACAGGCGCTTGCCCTTGCCCAAGGTGATGGGGAAGGTTTTGAGCCATAGCTCGTCTACCAGGTCGTTATTAAACAGCAGCTTGACCAGCTCTGTACTGCCATGCACCTGCAGGTCGCGGCCATCGGTTTGCTTCAGGGCTTTGATGTCTGCTACCGTCTTCAGGAAACTGGAGTTCTGCCAATCGGAAGTAGTGAGCGTATTGGAGAGGACGTATTTATTTACATCATTGATGCCGGGCCATTCATCGGCATGGCGGGGCCAGTAGCCGGCAAATATCTCGAAGGTTTTGCGGCCCAGCAGCAGGTCGGCAGGGTACATTTGTTTGGCCATTTCCTGCCCGGCTGTTTCATCAAAGAAGGGGGCTACCCAGCCACCGTATTTGAAGCCGCCGCTGGTATCTTCCTGCGGGCCGCCCGGTGCCTGCATCACACCATCGAGCGATACCATTGATAATACGATGAGTTTTCTCATAGTTGTATGTATTTGGTTTGTTGTTTACACCACAAAGCTCGGCAACAAAATGATACCGGACGGTGGGTGTATGCGGCAATTGTAGGGTGTGGGTGCGTATGGGGAGGGATTGTATTTAAAATATTATTTTGCATACATAACTACAAACCATGATAGTTGCCATGAATAAACATAATAAATCTGAACAAACTGAAACACTTACATCACAGCAGACGGTTAAGTCAAGTACGTGGATCTCTAAATGGAAGACCTTTAATGAAGATGCATACACAAAGGATTTTAGTTGGCCTATTCTCTATTGGTTACTTACTATCGTAGCCATATTTATTCTTTTCGCACATCCGATCAAAAATCTGTTAGATACTATCTTAGTCAATCCTCTTCTAGCATATTGTCAACAGGGAATTATCTCCGATATTGTCTTTGTACTTTTGTTTGCTATATCCGCTGTGTTCTTTGTTCTACAAATCAGAAAGCATGTAATTCCGACCTTAAACTCATTGGCTTTCGCTACAGCATTACTACTAGTTTATTATTTGATTTTCAAGACAGATAAGAACTATACTTACTACTATTCGATATTTGGCTTTTCATATGCGTCTAGCTTCATATTCAGTTTGGTATTGTTAGTCATGTCTTATAAATCCTATCTAAAGCCTTTGCAAAAGAGTACAAGTAAATACTCTTTATTAGATGATTATGCTGACCCTGATAAATATGACGATTCTTACAGTCGCAAAGGATATGCTGCTTCCATCGCTAATCATATAAATGCAACATCATCTGATGTATCATTTGCAATAGGAGTTATTGGAGAATGGGGGTCTGGCAAGAGTGATTTTATGTTAAGATTAAAGAAAGTATTAAAAGCTGGTAAAGCTGACAATGAAAATATAGTTTTTGATTTTAATCCTTGGCGTGTTAATAAGCAGGATGCGATCATTGAAGAGTTTTTTAAAACATTGTCAAAGGAACTAAAGCCATACAACCAGTCAATATCCAATACTATTAATGACTACTCAAGCCGAGTATTAAAAACAGCAAAAGAAACGCATTATAGGTTGGTTGATACATTAATCAATAGTTGGTTTAAAGAAGAAGACATACAAGAGAAATACGATATTATTAATGATGCAATAAAATCAACGTCAAAACGTGTTGTAGTCTTTATCGATGATGTAGATAGGTTAACAGGTAAAGAAGTTATGGAGGTATTGAGATTAATCAGAAATACGGCCAACTTTACTAACACATTCTTTGTAGTAGGAATTGATCAAAAATATATTATTAAAGTATTGCAGGGCACTAAAGATTTTGCTAATGAAGAGGAGTATTTGCAAAAGGTATTTCAATTGACAATTACGCTCCCAGCGTTTAAAAAGGATAACTTTATCAGTCAGATAAAAGCAAATCTGTTCACAGATGATTTGGACGAAACATACAAAAAACGGTTAAACTCTGCATTATCCCACATAAGTGTCGATCCAACTGAGAGAGGGGCAGAACAATGGGTTTTCCCATATTTTCACCAAGAATCTCTTCTAGATAAAATGATTGACACAGTCAGAGACTTGAAGAGATTTTGCAACTCATTTAAAATAGCATTTGAAATTCTAAAGGATGAAGCCGACATATCTGACCTAATAGTACTCGAGCTTATTAGAAATAAAAGTGTTTTAGTTTATAATAATATACGTAACCGAAATATTCTTACGCGGGATATTGGTAGTATGAGTAAGTTGATTCTTGATGCTACTAAATGGAGCGAGTTGAAGATGGAAATAGATGAAGCTGATAGATCTGCACTTTCTGACGCTGTAGAGTACCTTTTCACAGATGCATCATTCAAAAATCAACGAAAAATCGTCCTTTCGCATAATTTTTTTATATATTTTTCATATCAAATTTTTGACTTGATATCATTTAAAGAGTTTAATGAAGCTTTAGAATTGGATGCAGATGAGATGGAAAAAACTTTTAGAAAATGGATTAGTCAGGATAAAGAAAGTGAGTTATCACGAGTAATTTACTATATAGGGGATTTTGAAAACAGTAATCAACTTCAGAAGGTAGTTATAGTTTTGCTACGTTTATGGTATCCTAGTTCTAATTGGTACGAACTTGCAAAGCAATTAGTATATACTTATGCCGGATATAATAACAGTCGCTATTTCAATAATGATGGAATTCTTCATAAAAGATTTCTCTATGAAATATTCAAAGATTCAAGCATTGCTCTTTTGACAAGAGCATGGCTAATCAGCGAATTTGATAAAGCCATAAGGGCGGGGCAGCTTGATGAAACAAAACTGTCAATTGGCAAAAAAGAGTTGGCAAATATTACATTTCATCTTTTTGACCAATATTTAAATTCTAATCCGAATAATGGCTATGATGTCCTAAGCTTTTATGCGTTAAACGATTTTACTATAGTTGGATCTGCTGTTACACACTTGCCTCATGTAAACCGTAGGTTTAGACGATATCTTTCGACCAATCCAAATGGTTTTAAAGATTATGTAAAGACTCTTTTACGTCCATCAAGATTTCCCTATACAGGTGAGTTGACAATGGAGCCATATCTTCAAGACATCTTTGGAAATTGGCAGACTTTTGAAAAGAAATTATCAGAAACTGATTTTGGCGATGAGAATCACGACAAACTGAAAAGTATAATTCTCAAATACCTATCTGAATATTTTAATTCGAACCGTACCCCATTTAAGATTGAGGCTATAGAGGATGCGAAGTTTGTTGATGAGTTTTTGAATTTTAAACGACATTAGTGTATACAATAACAAATCCCCGCTCTACGCGGGGATTTACATTATACATTTATCTCGAAACGCTTGGGTGGGGGCATATCCCAGTCTATTTTGCGTTTTACGAGCCATAGTTCTTTTATCTCGCTCATGGGTAGTACAAACTGCGGGTAGAATTCTTCATTATCGCTGATGCATACAAAGCTGTGGTCTTCTTTGCGGAAGAGGCGCTTTACCATAATACGGTCTTCGGTTACCACTACATAGATGTAAAACTGCGCGGTGGTGTTCCAGAAGTCTTGCTCCACTTTTTCGCATACTATCAGGAAGCCTTCTTTCAGGGTGGGTTCCATACTGTCGCCGCTTACTTCAAAGGCGCGGTAGCGTTCGCCCCGGTAGGGCAGGTTGGGCAGGTGCATCTGCTGCAGCTCTGCGGCATAGGTAGGGTCCAGGTAATGCTTGCTGTAGCCTGCCTGCGCCATGATGGGCACTACGGCAATGCCTTCGGGTATGCTACCGTCTCCAAAGGCTTTCATGCGCCGCAGGTCGTCACCGGTTAGGCGTGCTGCGGGTGCGTGGTTATCGGGGTTGTAGGCACCGCCAAAGAGGCGTGTGCTGGCTATACCCAGTGCCTGGGCGGCTTTGCTTTTAAAGTCATCGTCCAGCTCGTCTTTCTTAAAGTTGTAATAAAGGGTAGAGCGGGGCACGCCCATGGCATCGGCCAGGCCGTGTACACCCAGTTTGCTCATGCGGGCTGCATTCTGCAGTGCTTCGCCTTCGTGTATTTGTGTCATAGTACGTGGGTTTTTATAATTTGACAATTAGCTAATTCGACAATTCGACAATGCTTTCTTGTGTTGTGTGCCAACCATCTTCCGGTCCGTTATTATCCATTGGCACATTGCCGAATTGTTTCATTTACTAATTCAAAAAAAATCTTCAAAAAACTTTTGGACATTTGTACAGTAATTGTACATTTGTACTGTTGCTGCATCAATGTAGCGTCATTGTTGCACAAATGTATAGAATAATTCAACATGAAGAGCCATGATAACAGAAAAATTTTCGACCAGGGAGCAAAGGAAACTACGCAACAGGCTGGCAATGTATGGTACGATAGCGCATTGCGCGCGGCAAACGGGTATTCATCGCAGCACTATTACACGTGTGCTGACAACGGGTATAGCCACTGCACCGGTGGTGCAAAAGCTGCGGTTGTATATCAGTGATAAGTCGCGGGTGTTTGTAGAAGCGGCGTAGCGGATTGGTTGATTAGTTGATTGGTTGATTGGTTGATTGGTTGATTGGTTGATTGGTTGATTGGTTGATTGGTTGATTGGTTGATTGGTTGATTGGTTAGGATGTAGAGCAGTATTCGGATTTCGGTATTAGTATTTAAAAATTTTAAGCGATGCGATACACTATAAATAATGCGATGGTGAACGATATGATAGCTACGGCGCTGAAGGGTGGCGTAGTGTGCGGGGCATCGTGGCCGTATGGTGTATGGCGCAGCAGGCCTGTGTTAAAAGAAAATGCCCATAGTAGAAACTACGGGCCTTTCAAAACAAAAAATAAAAAACACGTGGCTAAGGTAGCAAAAAATATACAAATCGAAGTTTTTTCTACTACATATCTCACTGTAAAGGTAACGTGGGCTACGCCGGGCTTGCCGCCGCAGGTGTTGCACATCAGTCGCAGTGCGTTTGAACAATGGCTGTACGAAACCTGCCGGCTGGATTGGTGCCTTACCGAGATACATGCTACGGATGTGCATTATAACGATGCCGGTGCCGATAACTGGCCTTATGCACAGTATGGTGTGGGTATGGGTGAACTGGCTACTTATTTGTTGACTTGTTGATGAGTTGATTGGTAAGCGAAGCCTATAACAAAAGAGAAAGCCTTGCAGGGCATTTTAAAAGAGTAAACAATAAAAAATAGCAATATGGAACAGACAAGTTTTTACAAGCACGTTAGCAGCTGGATACGCAGCTACCGTACACCCGACATGCTGGAAGGCCTGCGCCGCTTTGTAGACAACAGCACGCAACCGGCCGATGTGAAGGAACAGCTCTATCGCGAGATAGACTATAAAGAACGCATACTGACCCAGAAGCCCAGCTTTACCAACTGGTGCGGCACTACCTGGCTGGCCAATGAACAGGGCAACCCTAAGGTGTACACATCGCGCTTTACGGCGGTGTGCAAGCTGGCCGAGCTGACGCTGAAAGGCTACGAGGTAGAACTGTATCATGCAGAGGGCACTTATCGCATCACACTAACACCGCCGGCCCCTATAGCAGGCATCCAGGCTGCCGCATAAGCAGTGCGAAAGATGCATCACTATGAAAACACCTGTGGCTATTATCAGGAATTTGGAATTGGGGATTAGGAATTGGGACATTTTCTGATAATGACTACAACACGACAAAAGTCGAACAAACAAAACAAGAAAAATATCAATATTCCGAAGCCTCTGAAGGGTGGATGAAAGTTCCCCCTTGGGGGGCGGAGAGGGCTAACAAGTAAATCTTTTCAACATGAGAAACAACATATTAGTAACGGCGCTGGAAACCGATGATGAGAGCTTTGCACGTGCACTGGGCATCACCCAAAAGCGCGAAGAGGAGATAGATGAGATAATGGACAGGTGCCATGGTGAAACCAATACCTACCCCGATGCCATAGCCGCTATATCGGAAGCATTGAACAATGCGAATGAACTGGCCTATGCATCCTTTCACCTGGGTGCCTTTGCCGAAAGCCGCAGGGCGAAGAATGAACTGCTGTATAAGTTATTGGGAGAGTAAGTTTCGTTGACCGGTTGATTGGTTGATTAGTTTATGAGGAGCAAAGCCCCTTTAGGGGTTTGGGGTTGTAGGAGTATTAACCAATTAACGAATCAACCGATCAACTTATCAACAAGTATAAGAGATAAGAGAGCCTATATATAGTAATGCTTGTCAATGCAGAAAGGAGTGAGACGTAGTGAAGCATCTGCCGGGTAGCGTATCCAATAGATGAATGCGTATCACTTCTTCTGTAGCGACAAATGAAAAGTGCGGTTTGGATTCTATGCAAGCATACTTTGAAATCACCATTCTTTTCTTTCAAGAGAAAAGAAGAATAAAAAGCACCATCATGAAACAAGAACAAAATATAAATGAAGAGACCATGCCCCGTTTGGGAGAAAACAATGCAGAGATCATCAGCAGCCTGATCATCAATGGAGATATCAGCCGGCTGACGCCTTTGCAAAAAGTAAACTACTACCGCCAGGTGTGCGATAAACTGGGCCTCGACCCGCTGTCACAACCCTTCAGGATACTGAAGCTGAATGGCCGCGAGATAATGTATTGCGACCGTGGCGGTGCACAACAACTAAACAAGCTGCACAAGGTGAGCCACGAGATAAGAACCCGTGAAACCGTTAGCGGCTGCTATGTGGTAACCGCACAGGCATCTACCCCCGATGGCCGTAAAACAGAAAGCCTGGGTGCCGTACCTATATATAATATGCGTGGCGAGCAGCTATGCAATGCCATGATGAAGGCCGAAACCAAAGCCAAACGCCGTGCTACGTTGGACCTGCTGGGCCTGGGCATACTGGATGAAACAGAGATAACCCCGCAAGACCCGCTGAAGGGGGAAGTGGATAGCAGCATAGATATGCATATGCTGGATGCTACCGGCGGAAGTGATATTTCCCCCTTGGGGGGCGAGGGAGCAGCCCACCCCGATGGTATCCCTACATCGGTATTCCTATCGCTGAAGGGGTTGACGAAGGCGGTGGCACAGTGTAATACGGAAGAAGAACTACTACAACTTTACAACGATAATAAAGAACGCATAGATAACTCACCGGGATTGAAACAACTCTTTACCCTGCGTAAAAACCAGTTGAGGCGATTGGCAGCGTAGCTGGTTGATTGGTTGATTGGTTGATTGGTTGATTAGTTGATTGGTTGATTGGTTGATTAGTTGATTGGTTATCGGGTACTGCTATATTATATGATAAAGCTCCTTTAGGGGTTTGGGTAAAAGTTAGGGGAGGGTAAAGCCTTTTTAGGATTTAGATATTTGACATTCGGATTTTGCCGATTATAACTTTTGTCGTTTAAGCTGAACTAAGAGATGGCGGGTATCGTCCCCGCTGTCTATTGTTTTCTTAGTCCAAAGACATAAGAAACAGGTAAAGGTAAGCTAGCGAACAAAGTGTATAAATGATAAACAGTAGCGAACCCAATATCGACGGCTTATGTATTTTAAATCCTATGGCGGCTACAGACATAGTGAAGAGCAAGTGGATTAACAATACCCAGCAATTGCTATACGATTCAATGAAAGGGAAGGCATTTATATCAAACGCCTTTGAAGTCGTAGCTATAAAAGCGATAGAAGCTACCGGGTACACATATATAGTATAAAGCCAAGCACTGCTTTTTGCCGGCAACCACCTGTTGGGAATAATAAGGTGAAGTATATAATTAATTGCTAGTAAAGCAAAAAAACTGGTAAATATAATGGTGAACAGAGCTGTCATAGATGGAATAGAAACCGGCTAATCATTAAGATGCAACGCTATAAAAGCAAACGAGTAAAAGAAGGTGGCAAACAATGAAAGCACGAAAAGGATATCGTAACGATAATTGCGGCTGCGCAGGTAATAGGTAAAAGCAATGCTGCTGGCGCAGATAAGGCAATGCGGTAGAATGAACAGGTAGGCCAGTAGCAGGTTTTTGCCCGATGGCAGGTAATAGAAATAATAATGCTGAACAAATGGTATAGCTATGGCAGAAAGGATAGGATACCCAATGATGATATACATCACTGCCTTTTCCCACGCGGGTAGGGTAGCACGGGCGGGGATATTGGCAAAGCCTGCTGTGTACAACTGCTTTCCCAGCAGCCATACACCACCGGCCACCAGGGCCATCAGCCCGAAGATACCTGCCGTTAGCAGTAGCCCGGTTACCACATCCATAAGCGAGAATTTTTAGCCATAACGCACCAGCATAGGAATTATTATAAAGTTACGACAGGATAAGACCATTTTAACAAAGCTTTGGTTGGTTGATTAGTTGACTTGTTGATTAGTTGATTTGTTGATTGGTATCAGACGAAGACCCCAAACCCCAAAGGGGAGGTGTTATCAAAAAAAGAAATAAATAGCAAGAGAAAAAAACCTTTAGGTGTTGAGGTAATACTATAAAACACTATGATGAATAAAGATATAAAGCCCGGTAGCAACGCCATGTGCGCAGCACTGGCAGGATGATGGGAGATTCCCTACGAGGCAGCGTATAGCTAACTCTTAAACCTGCGGAGCAATTGGTTTAAGAGGGCCCTTTTTCTTTGTTTCTTTCATTTTGGGCAAGCAAAAAGAAAGAAAGGGTGAATTGAGAACGACAGATGAATAGAGAATAAACAAAAGTAAAAACCTATCACTATGAGTATTAAATATAAATTCTGGTTTCCGCATAGTAGCAACCCGTTGGAACATCGCGGGCTCAATAGCATGTTCAGGAAATACAAAGCACAGGGCTATGGCATGTGGTGGCGGTTGAATGAAATACTAGCTACCCAGCCCGATTATAAGATGGACATCACCAATGAAGAAGTATTTCATGAATTGGCCGATGATATGCGTTGTGATGTAGAGACCCTTTTGTCGTTTATAGACGATTGTGTCAATAATTATAAATTATTAAAGAAAAGTGCTATTAATATTTGGTCGCCACTTTTGGTAACCGATATGAAACCGCTGGAAGAAAAACGCAATATCCAGAAAGAAGCAGGCAAACGTGGTGGCGTAGCCAGCGGAAAGGCAAGACGGAAGCAGCTTTCAGAGGGAAGTACCCTTGAAGGTAACCTTCAACCTAACCTTGAACCTACCCCTGAAGCAGTCGTTCGTAAAAACGAAGCAGAGAAGAGTAGAGAAGAACAGAGTAGAGTAGATGACAGTAAAGAAGAAAAAGAAAATCTGCCAACGCCGGAAGTGGTTGAAACCGTAGTAGCAGAACCTACACCCACTGCACCCTACCTGCCCTTTGCCACGCTGGAACAGCTGCGCGACCGTGCCCTGGCCGATGAGTTTCACTTTACCGCCCTCTACGTGGCGCAAAAGCAAGTGCCCGATGCCGATACCCTGCGCCAGTGGCTCGATGCCTTTCACCGGTGGCTGCGCTACTGTGGCGAGCATGTGAAGAACGAGAAAGACTACCGTACCCACTTCAAAAACTGGTTTGCCAAGCAGGACAAGAAAACACCCCCTGCCCGCTACGACCCTGTGCCACGTGCCATCAACCTGCCTGCTGCTAAAAGCGCACAAGAGCTGCTGGCCGAACAGAGCATGACACCCGACCAGGTACGCAACTGTTTCAAAAACGCATCGTAAAGCCCTGCCGCCATGAATGCCCACCTGCAAAAGACCGACAACTACGATACCCTGCTGGAGCAGCAAGTGCTGGCCTGCTGCCTGGTGCACGATGGTGCCTTTGCATCGGTGCAGGGGCTGCTTACCCCGCAGTGCTTTGCCTACCCCGCGCACACCACGCTCTACGGTGCCATACACGGCATATGGCAGGAAGGCTTCGGGATAGACATGTACACCATTGTGCACCAGTTGCAAAGCGCAGGGGTGAAGGAGCTGGATGGCCAGAGCCCCATCAGCTACCTGGCGGGGCTGTGTGCCGAAGTGCCGCCACAGCACATGCTGCCCCAGTGGTGCCAGATACTGCGCACCCTGGCTGCCCGCCGCCTGATGATACAGCTAACCACTACACCCTATACCGGGGGCGATGTAGTGGGCGAGGCCGCCCGCCTGCAAGAGCAGCTGGCACAGGTGCTGCAGGTACACACCATCAGCCAGTGGGTAGATGCCGCCACGGCCACCATACGCCTGCAGCAGCATATAGATGAGCTGGCCAACGGGCAGGTGCGCTACCTATCCACCACCTTTCCCAGCCTGGATAAGCTGAATGGCGGCTTTCGCCCGGGGCAGCTGGTGGTGCTGGGGGCGCGGCCCAGTGTGGGCAAGAGCGCGCTGGCCGGCAGCATAGCGCTGCACGCCGCCACGCAGGGCCACAAGGTGGGCTTCATAAGCCTGGAGATGCCGGTGCAGGAGCTGATGGGGCGTATAGCCAGCCTGCACTTCAGCATACCGCATGCGCAGCTGGACAGGCAGGTGCTGCCCGAAACCATGCAGCAGTTTGGCGCCAGCATGCACCGCCTAAGCCCCCTGCCCATATACTTTAGCGATAGCCCGCAGGCCACCATACACGATATACGCGCCCGTGCCGAACAGCTGCGCGCACAGCAGGGCATAGATATGCTGATAGTAGACTACCTGCAACTGATAGATGAAAACCCGCAGTACAAGCAGCGCAACCGCGAGCAAAACATAAGCGCCATAAGCCGGGGGCTGAAGCTGATAGCCATGCAGCTGCAGATACCGGTAATAGCCCTGAGCCAGCTAAACCGCGAAAGCGAGCACCGCGCCAACAAACGCCCCACACTGGCCGACCTGCGCGAGAGCGGCGCCATAGAACAGGATGCCGATATAGTGATGCTGCTGCACCGCGACTGGAAGGCAGGCATACTAACCGACGAGCAAGGCCACAGCACCGAGCACCAGGCACAGCTCATCATCTGCAAATGGCGCAACGGCGTAACCCTCGACCTGCCCCTCAACTTTGCCCCGCCCTATATGAAGTTTACCGAGGCGTTTTGAGTGGGGTGTGAGAATTGTTATGAGGGTTGCATATGGATGCAACCCTTTTGGCATATTAGTTTTTCACACTGTCGATATTTTTTTGACTATTTATCCTCATTGAATTGTTGAAATGGGTAATTATTATACAGGTTATCCACATTTTTTAAATTATTTGATTGTAAATCAATCAATTATGAAATTAACAGTTTATCAACATTAATCATATCATGTTTTTGATTGGATTTTTTTATTCGCAGAATTTATTAATGTTGCAGTAGATATGAATGAATTGCAGAAGAGATTAGAGGTACTTGAAGAAGAAAAACAAAGACTTGAGGCTGTGGTACTAGAGGCTATGCGGAACTTAAAGGATATACGCAAGCAAATAAGTAACATCAGAGGGGATAAGGTTAACTGGGACGATGTAGCTGTTAGATATTTGAAGCAACGTAACGAACTACTTACATCAATTCAAATATTGGAAAACACACAAATGATACAGGAAGAATTGTCAAACCCCATTGCTCGAAAAGAACATATGAAAGACCTATCGTTAAGATTAAACAGGCTTGTGAAAAAAGGAGTATTATTTAAGAGGGAGGAAAGGGGTGTGAAAGGGAACTATTACGGATTAGCTGAATGGATAGTCTCAGGTAACCTACGACCTGAATACGAACAAAAATTATTGATAAATATTAGTGCGATTTCAGGAAACAACAGGAGTTTTTAATGACAACAAAAAATGATAATCGAGGAATAATGTAAAAAAAAACGGGTGTAGTTGATAGCTAGACACCCGTTTTCGAATAACCTTTTATGATTGTCTTGGCGGACATAAATCAATTAAATAGGGGCTTCTCACCCTTATCCGGTTGTTCGTTTGTAACCTCAAAATTACTGAATATATTTCGATATATACAACAGTACTGAGGGATGGCTGTTCGGTCTCATCAAATGCAGGCCACCGATTATAAAGGCCTGTATCACAGCCATAAACACAAAAATAATGGCGACATTTTATCTTCGTACCGCAACGAATGGCGAGTACTATTTCAATTTGAAAGCTGGAAACGGCGAAACAATTCTGACCAGTGAACGGTATGCTTCAAAGCAAGGTGCCCGTAACGGTATTGACTCTGTTAAAGAGAACGCACCATACGACAGCCGGTACGAGAAGCGAACCGCTACCAATGGTGAATACTACTTCGTTCTAAAAGCTTCAAACGGACAAGTAATAGGTGTAAGCGAACGGTATGTTACATCATCGGGACGTGATGGTGGTATTGATGCTGTTAAACGTAATGCACCCAGTGCAAACATTGTAGAGTAATAATAGGGGTAGCCTTAGCTACCTCTTGCTTTTATCTTTAAACCAATTTATATGAACGATTTTAATTGTCAACATTGCGACAAAATTACTTCAAATGAATATAATTTTTGCATTGAATGCGATAAGCAAACTATTTGCTTAAACTGCAGCAATAAGTTGCTGCCAAATAAAGCATTCTGCTTTAAGTGTGGAACGCCAATACCAAATATCCATACCGAAAATTCGACAAGTTCTAATCATTATGTACGGGTTGTTGAAAAGAAAGGAGAGGACTATAAGGAGAGGACAGAGTTTACTCTTTCAACAGAAGCAGTTCATGTACTAGCCCCATTAGTGATCTCAAATAATAGTCAAACTGGTATTGATATTTCTATCCCAATACCGTTAAAAAAAGTAGAACAAGTAATTCCACTAAAGGGATCATTGGATAGTCCTGCTACTGAAAATGCCACGGATAAAGCGAGTAACCTCGCAAGTTCTACTAATACCTTTTTTTCAAACCTATTTGATAAAACGGAAAGTGGATGGATATTAATAAATCCAGAACTGAAAGCCACAAGTAAAGGAGACTATGTAAAGCGTTTAACGTGTCTGTTCTTACTATTCCAACATGAGAGCGGTATTATCAATGTACCGCGTAACGAGATAATCGAATTATTAAATCATTGCGGTGTATATGATTCTAATTTTCGAACTTGGCTTAAGGCGGATAAAACTCTTCTGTATTCTACCGCTAAAGAAGTCAAATTAATCCTGCCTGGTACGCAATATGCTAAAGAAGTGGTTCAAGAAATTTTAAATACAGAAATTCCGAATGGATGGAAGCTAGGAACGGTACGCAAAAGGTCAAATAGGAAGGGAACCAAAGAAGCGGAGTAGATGAATAATAGAGAATTTACAACTCTTGTTGAGCTATCCAATAGAACTGAAGCGGATAAAGCGACTCTAATTGCCTATTATCTTTATAAGATAAAAGGCATAGAGTTGCTGTCGTTAAGGGAATTGTCCGAACAAATGGCACAGTTTGGACTTAGCCAACCTAATATAGCAAGATTAAAAGGGAATTTGCTTGCTAATAAATTATTTGTAAAAACGCCCAATGGTAACTTAAAGCTTAGTCTTAAGACACTTGAAAAACTAGAAAAGCAGTATCCTAGTATTGGTTTGGAATCTGAGGATGTAAAGGCAGATGAAACAGTACTACCCGCTGAATTATTCCGAAGTACAAGGGGATATATCGAAAAGGTAGCAAAACAGATTAATGGTTGTTACCAACATAACCTCTTTGATGGGTGCGCTATGTTAATGAGAAGATTGATAGAGATGCTGCTAATAATGACATACAAGCATTTACAACGGGAGGATGAGATAAGAGATAAAGAAGGCAACTATCAAGCACTCAGTTATATTATAAACTATTCATTATCGAAAAGAGTGCTTTCGCTTTCAAAAGATAGCGAAGAGGTATTAGATGATTTCAGGCAACTTGGAAATTATTCTGCACATGGACTTGAATACACTTGTAAAAAAGGAGATCTTAAAAAAGTAAAACTTGCATTTAGGGCCTGTGTTGAAGAACTAATTTATAAGTGCGGAGTGAAAAAGTAGCGTATTTATTTTACGTTTAATAGTATATCCCAAATGACACGAAGGTTACAAGGGCTATGTGATCCTTCTGGGAATTGTTTATGCCAAGCCCTATCAATAACTCCACCATTAGTTCGCACATTATCCGCATCACATAGCTCACTAAAAGAAATATATTTACTGTAACTAGGCTTAGAATACTTAATCTTATTTCTATTTGTGAAAGTTAACGTATAACCGTTTACATTTCGGCCTGCTCCAATATAAAATAGAACGTTATGGATATAAGGGAACATAAAACTGATCTTGTACACTAAATATAAACATTAAGCTCCTTTCTCACACCACCTTCACATCCCTCACATCCTTGCCATACTCTATAGCATGATATAGCAGGCTGTTGGTGGTTAATGCAGGTATGTATTATCTTGTGCCAAACACTTTCACTAATGACAGATGAACTCTTAACCTTATTAATCGCACTGGCCATTGCTGTAGCTCTTTTCTTTTTGCTGCGTCCGCTCCACCTGTGGTATTGGCGGGTAGAAGACCGCATCAAAAAGCAGAATGACCAGATAGACCTGGCAAAGGTGCAAACAGAGTTGCTTGCAAAACAGAATACTATGCTGCACATCATGCTGCAACTGCAAATGGGTGATAATGACAAGATAGCCATCAGTCATAAGTCGACCGGAAAGGTGAAGCAACTAACGCTAGGCGAACTGCTAAAAGACTACAGCCATTCCATACACGAGTATGATATTGTAGTGAAAAAATAGGTTCACACCACCTTCACCTCCCTTACATCCTTACCATACTCAATAGCATGATACAGCTGGCTGTTGATGGAGCGTTTGTGTACGGTGCCATTGGTAATGGTGAGTATAAAGGGTACGGGTACATCGGGGCCTGTACGTGCCAGCCAATATAGCATACCGCTTTCATCGCCTATATCTACGGGTTGCACATCTGCCGGCAGGTTGGGTATGATGATGTTGTCCAGGATATATACCAGCTTCTTACGCCGGGTGTAGCAAAAGAAACGCTTGCCTTCGTTTTGCTGTATGTATTCATCCAACAGTTGGCGGTTACGTTCGTTTGATCGCGCACCTGCTATTCTATCAAATATAACTGCCAGTATCACCAAAGGCGATAGTATGAGTAATATCAAGGCAATCAGGATGATGACAGGTATTTGTTTCACTGTGCGCATAGCAGGTATGAAAATATATAATTGCCATGAAAATAGCCGCGTAGCGAAATATAGCACAAGCGAGCGTGGCAAATCAAGCCCCATCGCCATTCCCACACCCGGTAACAAAAAGATAGCAATACCGCTCTGCATGCGGCTTTCAGCTATGTGGGTATAGGCTATGTTTATGGTTTGTAATACTTTATCGGGTATTCTCATATATTATTACGACCTTTGTGGTTCACCAAACATTTTTATAGGTAAAGTATGGCGCAGATGACGATGGGTAAAAAAGATCGTGAAAACAAGAAAAAGAAGAAAGCACAAGACAAGGAAGAAAAAAGGGCCGAACGTAAGGCCAACAACAACAAGGGCAAAGGACTGGATGAAATGATGGCCTACCTGGATGAGGATGGCAACATTGTAGACACTCCGCCAGACCCTAAGAAGAAGAAGAAAGAGATAAACGTGGAAGACATTGTACTGGGTGCGGCCCAGAGTGTGCCTGTAGATCCATCGGAACTGGTGCGTACGGGTGTTGTGAAGTTTTTTGACGATAAGAAGGGCTATGGTTTCATCAACGATCTGAAGACCCAGGAAAGCATCTTTGTGCACACCAGCAGTCTCGATTTTCAGTTGAAAGAGCGCGATAAAGTGACGTTTGAGATAGAGAAAGGCCCTAAAGGCCCGGTGGCTGTACGTGTAAAGAAGGCATAAAAGAATAACATCCCTCACATTAGTATAGCAAAAGCCCTCCGTAAAAGGAGGGCTTTTCTTGTTGGTATCTGAAAAAAATCGGTTAAAGTGTGCTATGCCGTATACAGTACTGTGATGATGGCAAATAAAAGGGTGCAGGCAAAGAGGGTAACGCCCAGTACGGCCACGCCTCCATGTTTGTCGATAGTGTCGTTGATGTACTTCATGTGTCTTTTCTTTTTGGGGTGATGAATGAATATACGAAAATTTTGTGGAATAATTGTTAATAAAATCTTATGCCGCGAAAATATTTTCGTGGGCATCCGTGCTGGTACGTAGTGTTTTTTACCGTGTGGCGGGTATAGGGCAGGGTGGGCAGCGGGGGTAGTTTTGTGCAGATGTATTCCAAACCTCTCTCTCAACCCCTTTTTTGTATGATGAAGAACTACACACTTACTGCCCTGTTGCTGCTGATGGGCATAGTAGCCACGGCGCAGCAAAGCCGCCTGGTGGGCACGCACACCTCGGTATTCAGCGGCACTGCTATGGTGCCTTATGATACGGCGCGTATGCTATATGCGGCAGGCAATGGCTATGGCGGCGATGCACAGGCCTACCAGTACGATACCCTGAAGAATGACACGACGGTGCGTTTGTTTTACCAGTCGGGCACCGGGTATTACGAATTTGACCGCCGCATATACCGCCTGGGTGCGGGTGGCCGCAGGGATACCGTGATGGTGCAGCGCAAAGACCCGCCTATGACAGGGGCATGGTACACGCAAGACCTGGCAGCCCATACATACGATGCCGGCAACAACCGCACCATGACCTTCGACTATACCTACAGCACCAGCACCAGCAGCCTGCAGCCGATGGGCAAGACTACGAATACCTACACCGCAGGGCAGCTTACCGAAAGCGTGCAGCAGCTATACAACACGGCTACCAGTGCATATGTAAACCAGTCGAAACGCATATATGTATATACAGGTGGCAACATGACCGAATACCGCTACGAAGTATGGGACCCTGCCGGTGCGGGTGCATGGAAACCCTATTCGCGCAATACCTATACTTATGATGGCAATAACAACCAGCTATCGCAACAGCTGGAAAATTGGAACGGTGCTACCAGCGCTTATGAAAACACCAACCTGGTAGAATATGGCTACGATGCCAATAACAATATGACCAGCTATATACACAAGCAATGGATAAGCGGTGCATGGCAAAACTGGGCGCGGTATATATATGTGTACGATGGTGCCAATAAGATGGTGGCCGATAGTAATTATCAGTGGAACACCGCCAACAGCGTGTACGACCTATATACCGTCAGCACGATGCACTATACGGCCAACCTGCGCGATACCACCATAACGCGCACCTGGACGGGCAGCAGCATGGATACCACCATGCGCACGGTGAATACCTACAATAGCCTGGGCCAGCTTACCCGCTGGCATACACAAAACTATACGGCCGGTACATGGGCCTATGGCTTGGGCAATTATGACTATAAATATTACTACAGCGGCTTTACCAATGTAGCACAAACCACTGCCGCTACGATAGGGGTAAACGTATACCCCAACCCTGCGCAGGATGTGCTTACCATACAGCTGAGCACCAAAGAAACACGGCCATACACAGTGGCCATCTACAGCACTACCGGTGCACTGGTGCGCCAGTGGCAGGAAACAGGCGCAGCCAGGCGCACCCTACCCGTGGGCGACCTGCAGGCGGGTACGTATATCCTGACCACAGGTAATGGCCGTGAGAAAACAGCCACACAATTTGTAATAGCACGCTAAGCCTCTATACATCCCCCTAATACAAACGAGCAGCACGGGCATATACCCGTGCTGTATTTTTTTATTCCCTGCGTATACAATTCAGGCATAAGCCTAATGTCACCGGATAAGTATTAATAAATTAGGAAAGGGCTTATTAAAGGTGTACCTTACAGCTACTATTATCTTCTCCATTCAAATCCGCAGCAGTTACCCGCAATAGCCGTTACGCTTTGTCTGAATAATACACGCAAAACGTAAAGCCCCTTGCAAGAGCCTGGCCGTAGTAGCCATTACCTTATTGCTTTGCGTTTCTACTACATGTATCAATTGATTTTACCATTACAGGTTTCGCGAAGGAACCTACATAAAAAACACAACCATGAATAAGAGAAGCGTTGACCAACGATTTTTAGAATTACAGAACCCCAAGCATCCTGATTTGCTGGCGTTATTACTATCCGGCCTTATCATCCTGTCGGCCATTACCTGTGCCTGCTTCCTCATGGCTACCAAAGGGTAGTGTTTTTATGACGGGTGTATTGCAATGCGTTTTGTAGCTTAGTACTACCGCACTGCTATGAAATACGTATTACCCATACTCTGCTACCTGCTATTTACCACTGCCTTGCAGGCACAGCCGGCCAGGCTGGCGATGTATATCCACAAAACATATGGCGAGCCAATAGAAGACACTACGTGGCTGCGCTATAAAGCAGGCAATATGGCTACGGGGAATTATGATGACCTGTATGAGGGCAAGCTGCTGTACGATACGCTGATAGAACACGTGAGGGGAAAATATGTACATACTACTACTGTAAAGTATAACAAGCATGGTAAGATAGAAAGCACTTCCATCGTGGGCCTGTCGATGGATAAAAGGATGGAAGAAGAAGGCAGAAGTTATTTTACATACGATGCAGATGGAAACTGTTTACAGCAATTAGAATTACACAAAAGCTGGCATAGCAGTAAATGGGATACTGCACTTTTGCGTAGCTGGATGTATCGTGATGGTCATATGGTAGTAGCTGCAGATTCATCAGATCCGGTAGAAGGTGGGTCCCTGTTTTTATACAATTATGATGCGGTGGGCAGGCAGATAAGTTCTGTATGGCGCAGGCGCTTTGGTGGCATATGGCGCACGGCAACCAAAGATATTTACCGGTATGATACCGCAGGTAATATGGTGACACATACCCGCTGGGGATGGAATGATACGGGGTATGTACGCCTGCAGCAACGGGAGTGCATATATGCAGGTATGCAGTGTATAAGAGAAGAACAGCTGCGCAGCAGGGATACGGGGTGCCATCCTCGACCCGATCGCTACAGAGTGAAGATGTATGATGCTAATGACCGGCTGATAAGAGATAGTAGTTGCGGCTACATTTTTCCTGACCCAATCATAACTACGCGCATATATACCTACAATGCCCACGGTTATAATGATACCATGATGAGTTACATTACAGGCTTGGATGTGCTTACAGCAGCTACCGTGTATAACACGCATGGCTGGGTTGAGAACTGGAAGCAACATCGCAAAAACGACTACGTAGGCGAAACCTACTACTACGAACCCGTAGCCATACCGCCCTTACCACAAAGCAAGCACATCAGCATAACACTGCCGCTAACACAGGTGCGCGATGTGCTGAAAGTGGATGTTAGCACAAAAACAAAACAACGGTATACAATAACGGTACACGATGCAGCGGGCAAACAAGCAGGCCAATGGGAAGGGCAGGGTACTAAGCTGCATACCATACGTGCCCACGACTGGCTACCCGGCAGCTATACCCTAACCGTCAGCAATGGCACCGATACCACCGCACAATACTTCACCGTCAACCGCGGGTGGTGATACTGTTTTTATGACAAAAGAATTGCAGTACGTTTTGTAGCTTAGCACTACCTAACCGATAAACTTCTATGAAAAAACTATTAACCTTTCTTTGTGCGCTGCTATTTACTACCGCAGTACAGGCACAGCATCCACGGCTGGTGGGTTCTTTCTATTATCAATATCATCCTACCGAACCGCAGGAAGATTCTATACGAATAGCCTACCGTGCGGGCAATACGGCGGGTGGTGATGCCGATAGCTTTCATACAGGTATGATAAAGCATGATACCGTAATACATTATACCGACGGTAACGATGGTAATGGCTATGTGCCCTATTTCAGCTATTGGGTACACTATAATACAGATGGATTGGTAGATACTTTTGAAACAACAGACAATGGTTTCCCGCTGAAGCCTTCGCGGAAGGAGGTAACTATATATAATACCCAAAAGAATGCAATCAGCAACGATACCTGGCTATGGAATACAGGTACGCTGGCATATGAACATAAATACCGCACACAGTACAGCTACGCTGCAGGCAAGGTGATATTGGCTTTAATACAGGAATATATAGCTAACCAGTGGCAAAATAATGGCCGTACACGCTATGTATATGCCATGGGCCGCGTAGACTCTGTAGTGAGAGAGCAGTGGAACTACCCGGCTAACCGCTGGCAATTGCAGGGCGCAGAGCAATATGTATATAATAGCAACGGGCTGATGGATACCCTGCGGCGTATAGACAGCTACGATACCGTAACGTCGGAAGAAGTGTACACCTATACTGCTACCGGCAAGGTGATGCGCACCAGCTGGCGTACAAAAATGAACGGGGTGTTTACCCCCTATCATGAAAACCTGACGGTATACAATGCAAATGACCTGCCCGATACCCAGTATAATTATACTCCACGTGGTGCCAATCCTGCTGTTGCCACCGGCTATACAGCATGGCATTATAGTGCCGGCAATAGGGAAGATACGGTAACAGCCTATGGATATGATACTGGCAGCAGTGATTATGTGCCTGTATACAGAACGATACATACATATAACAGTTTTCACCAGCGCACCATGTATTATTGGGAAAGGTGGGATGCCGGGCAGTGGGAGGATATGGGTGAATACCAGAAATATTATTACGATAACATTCCTACCATAGGTGTGGCACATAACACCACATCCTTTGCCGATGTGTATATATATCCCAATCCGGCAAGCAGCCTGTTGCAAGTGCGTGTGGCTGCTGCCAATGCACAGCCCTATACCTTTACAATATATGATGCTATGGGCCGCAGGTTGCGCAGCCATCCATCTGTACAGGGGCAGCAGGTACATACCATCCCTGTCAGCGATTTACAGCCGGGCACTTACACCCTCAGCATCAGCAATGGCGCGGAAAAACAATCGCAGCAGTTTGTGGTGGCGCGGTAATACGCTTTATGACAAAAGAATTGCAGTATGTTTTGTAGCTTAGTAGTACCTAACCGATAAACTTCTATGAAAAAACTATTAACCTTTCTTTGTGCGCTGCTATTTACTACCGCAGTACAGGCACAGCCGGCGCGGCTGGTAATGATGACACAGAAATACCTGGGTAGTGGCGGTTGGGTGAATGATACCACCCGTGTTGCCTATGTGTGGGGTAGCAGTGCTACAGGTAATATTGATTCCTTCTGGGCGCAAACATTGCGGTACGATACGTCTGCTTATTATTCGGATGGCATATTGCAAGCGCGCGAAACCGTGCAGTATAACCAACGTAAACAGCGCGATGTAGAGGTGCATGAGGGCGTGCAGTTTGGCCAGCCCTTCGATTATCTGTCTAAATATCATTACTTCTACAATGCCGCTGGCGATGTTACATGGAAATATGCCTTTCGCTGGAACAAGGCCGGCGCTGCATGGGATTCTGCCGGTTACCTTCGTTATACCTATGATGCTAACGGAAGGCTGGTAGAAGAACTGGACTCAACGTTTTCCGCCTATCGCCTGCTTTATACTTACGATGCGGCAGGCAATATGTTATCGCAGGAACAGCAGGAGCTGCGGGGCAGCGTATGGGAGCCATACACTTACAATTGGTATAGCTACGATGCAGCAGGCAACCGCGATACAAGCGTATCACAAATATGGAGCGGCACGGCTTACGAAAACTATTTCCGCTACATATTCATGTACAATGGTACGTTGCTGGAAAAGCAATATGAGCATCGCTACAATGATACCACACAGGCATGGCGCAAGGAGTATGTGCGCGCCTATACCTATGATGCAGCAGGTAAAAAGCTGACAGATAGCAGCTTTGTATGGACCACCACGGCGGGCGATTATGTATATGCAGGCCATGCGCTGCGCTACACCTACAATGTGTGGGGGCTGAACGATACGATAGTAGGTGACGGTGAACGCCACATCATGGAATACGGCATCAACAACTGGTTGACGCGGGAATATAACAACAGGATTTCATACCCCTACGACAGACGTTACTTTTACGTGCCGGTGGCTACAGAGAGCGTAGCGGGTGCGCCATCGCCCGTAGCAACCGTTACGCTATATCCCAACCCTGCACGCGATGTGCTGCAACTGAACATAGTATTGAAAGATAGCAAGCCCTGCACCGCAGCTATATACGACTGTAACGGCAGGCTGCTGCGCCAGTGGCAGGAAAAAACCAGCACTACCCGCAGCATCCCCGTCAGCGATTTACAAGCGGGCACTTACATCCTCACCATCAGCAATGGCGTGGAAAAACAATCGCAGCAGTTTGTAATAGCGCGGTAGCCTAACGTGCGCTGTGCATTATAATGTCTTATACACTACCAGAAACCTTGATTATGAAACTGAGAATAACCTATACCATTATACTGCTACTGGCGTGCATGGCAGCTTCTGCACAATCTTCCCGCCTGGTAGGTTATTGGAGAAATGTGCTGTCTAAAGATTCGGCCATTATAAAATACAATCCCGGCAATAGGGCTGTAGGTGATAACAGAGACCTCGATAGCTTCAGGCTGAAATATGATACCTTGTATGCGTACACGGAAGATAATGGTGTATGGGTGCAGGGCAATGGTACCCAATGGCAGCATATCAATGCCGCAGGGTATATAGATACTGCATGGGTATTGGGAATAGCGGCACCGGGTAGCCCATTGGAATACAGTTGGCGGAATATATTTGCATACGATAGTAAAGGGCGTTATACAGACAAATGGGAAGAACGATGGAATAAGACGTCGACAGCATGGAGCATAAGTGAGCACATAGTATATACTTATGACGGTGATGACCTGCAGGAAATGCAAGTAGCCCGTTTGCTGGCCAATGGCTGGAGTAATGATATCCGCAAGCGCTATACTTACCAGGCAGGTCTGCCCGATAGTATTATTGAATATCAATGGCAAAACAGTGCATGGGTGCATACAGCCTCTGTATATTACCATTATAATAGTGCCGGGAATGTGGATACCATAGGTAACTATGATGTTGTAAATAGCCGCATTCGAAATAAGACGGTATTTATGTATGATGCAGGCAATAAGGTGGAAACAACCTGCACTTTTTCTACCATCTCAGGTAATTTTATTCAGACAGATAGTGTGGTGTTTCGCTATAGAACGGATGGGCGGCCCGATACCATTTATAACTATTCATTGTTATCACAACCTCACCATACCATGCGGCCGGGTGTTTACACTGTGTTTGCATACAGTGGCGGCACCGGTGTGCGGGTAGATACGATGGTGAAAATGGGATGGAATGATGCAAACCAGTTGTATGTACCAACCGTAAGGGAAATATGGTCTTACAATACAGGCAACCAGTTGGTGCAATACCTGGTGGATGGATATCATGAGCCTTCATCTACATGGCAGTATATGAATGAGATCAGGTATTACTACGAGGATGTCACTACGGGTGTAAAACCCCTTGGTAAGTTTTCAGCATGGTTCAGCCTTTATCCCAACCCCGCTGCAGATGTATTGATGCTGTTATTCAAACAAACGGATATGACACCCTGCATTTTCAGCATACACGATGCTATGGGCAGGCTGCAGCGCACCTGGCAGCCACAGCATGGGCAGCAGGTACATACCATCCCCGTCAGCGATTTACAGCCGGGCATCTACACACTCACGCTCAGCAATGGTGTGGAAAGGCAATCGCAGCAGTTTGTAGTGGCGCGGTAGGTATAAAGTGTTTTTATTTAATGGCTTTTTAAGAGGCGCAGACGGATGTTGGCTGTAACTTTATAATAGCGGCAAACCTTTAACCAAAACTCCGCTTTATAACCTATGAAAAAGTACCTGATTCTATCATTTGCATGCCTTTGTGCAGGTAATGCTATAGGACAAACACGCCTGATAGGCGTTAGTAATGGAAGTATTACCCACGACGGGAGCTATGTGTTTGGTGATACATTGGCGGTGCTGTACCGTGCCGGTAATACCCATGCGGGCACTGCCGCCGGGTTTGATGCCAATATCATTGCCTGTGATACCGTGCAGCGGTGGGATACCCGCCTGGGCAGACTGAACCATGCCAGCCGCGACATCTATCATTACGATGCCATGGGCAGAAGGGATACTATCCGTAAGCAAATCTACGACCATACGGCTGCTGATTTTAAAACAAACAGAACGTTATCGGTAACCTATAATGCAAACGGGGATACTGCCGTGTTTTATGACCATTATGGTGTTGTTGCAGCGCGCGATACCTATGAGTATAATGGCACCGTGCCGGTGCAGGTGCTGCACCAACAATACGATGATACGGGCTGGGTTGTTACCGGTAAAGAAATATTTACGCATGGTGCCAATGGCCTGGAACGTAAAGAAACGTACCGGCCTGATATAAACGGGGTAGTAAATTTGAAATGGATACATGAATATCACTACAATGCCGCCGGGTTGCCCGATACCGTAATACACAGGGTAGTGGATGCACCAGTTGCAGGAGATACAGGCATCAACCGTTATATATATACTTATGATGCTGCAGGCAGGGTAATAAAAGCAGAAACAGATGCCCTCATACTCGGCATTTATACATCAGCCGGGTACATAGTATATACATACGATGCATCGGGACGTGTAAAAACGGATACGGTGCATCAACGTACCTCAACCCAGGTAAAGGTTTATTCCTACCATACTTCCGGAGAGGTAGATACATTTAAAGTTATAAACGACGGGAAAGTACAGGCAAGGATATTTAGTTACGATGCAGATGGTAACCGGATACAGAGCGGCTGGTATAAACAGAATGGGTTGATATGGGAACCAATATATGGTAGTGCGGTAACGAAATACTATTATAATACAACAACATCGGTTCCTTCTGTACAAAAACAAGCGCTGTTTAGCCTATATCCCAATCCCGCATCAGATATGCTTACTATTAAGCTTGCCAATGATGATAGTAAGCCATATGGCATGGCTATATACGATGCTGCCGGCAGATGCATCAGCAAATGGCAACCACAGCTTGCAAGCAGCACACACGTTATTCCGGTACATCACCTGCCTGCGGGCACTTACATCCTCACCATCAGCAATGGCGCGGAAAAACAATCGCAGCAGTTTGTAGTGGCGCGGTAGCCCAACGTGCGCTGTGCATTATAATGTCTTATACACTAATGCCATATCTAAAAACAAACCTATGAACAAGTACTTTTCTCTATCTGCAGCAGTACTGCTGTGCAGTGTTTGCAGTATGCAGGCACAAACATCGCGCCTGGTGGCCGTTACACGGTCAAATATCGATGCATCGGGCACCCGTACCATACTCGATACCTCGAATATCATTTACAACCCGGGCAATAGCCATATGGGCACACCGCAGCAGTTTCATGATTTCCAGCTGAAGGCGGATACAGTTATAACACCAAAATATAGCAGTAGCAGCACTCACCCATACCAGCGTATAGTTACTGGTTTTGATGCTGCAGGCAGGCCTATACATAGGTATATGTATGCAACTACAACACTTTTGCAAAGGCGCCAGTTATTTGGCTATGCTGCAACGGGCATGGCCGATACCACACGCACCTGGTCGTTTAATAAGTCGCTGGGGGCTACCGTAAATATATACAGCGGGGGCAAACTGGCAGAAACAAGATATGAGGATTCTACAGGTAACCTGAAGAGCCGGCAACTATATACCTACGGCCCGCATGGCTTACAGAAGCTGGAAGTAGTGGATAATAAACCCATACCCGATACCATGCGGCGTACCACCACAGTATATACTGCGGCTGGGCTGGTAGATAGTGTGATAGATATGCAGGTAAGTTTATCGGGCGATGTGGCTACAGAGCTGCAGGTATTTGCCTACAATGCCGCCGGCAAGCCGGTGTCTTCGAATCACTTTTACAGCGAAGCGGGTGGTGGTTATATACCTTATATTCACAGTGGTTATCGTTACGATGCGGCAGGATACCTTGCAGATGATACGATATACAATGACTTTTCGATGAGCGGCAACCTGCTACCTGTTAGCATTATGAGGTATACCTATAATACTGCCGGGCTTAATGATACGCTGCACAATATGCCATGGAGTGGTACCACATCATCGTTTTACTACAATGCATGCGATGTAATGACCTATAATGCCGATGGCCAGCTGAGCAGTAAAGGTAAATACATACTAAACCAGTCTGCCGGGCGCTATGAACCGCTAAGTTTCATGGATTTTCATCACTATTATTATTCCGGTACCACATCGGTAGCTACAGTTGTGCAAAAGGCGATAGATATGTGGCTGTACCCCAATCCTGCCAGTAGCATATTGCAGGTACGTATAGCTGCTGCAGGCACGCAGCCCTATATCATAGCCATACACGATGCTATGGGCAGGCTGCAGCGCACCTGGCAGCCACAGCATGGGCAGCAGGTACATACCATCCCCGTCAGCGATTTACAGCCAGGCACCTACACACTCACCATCAGCAGTGGCGCGGAAAAACAATCGCAGCAGTTTGTAGTGGCGCGGTAGCCTATACTAAATGATACCTACACAGGCAGTACCTATAAAGGGTGCTGCCTTTTTTTAATTGCAGATTAAATAAAGTAATAGTTGTGTCTGTATTCTGTCATAAGGCAGCAGGATAGCGGGTTTTGTTTAAGGTGCGGCATGTAAATTGCTGTTACAATCAAACAGATAAAACACAACCATTCTTTATGAAAATGAAAGCTACTCTTTTATTATCCTCCCTGTTGCTGACTTCCGCCATCGCCACGCAGGCGCAGCTTACCCAGCGCCTTATAGGCACCCACCAGGCACATCATACCGGCACCACCTGGCAACCTACTGATACGGTGCAACTGAAATATGCGCCGGGCAATGGTAATGCGGGCGGCGCTACGGAATATGAAGCAGGCACGCTGAAATTTGACACCCTGAAGCGCTACAGCTATACCGGTTCGGGCTACATGTTTCAGTATCAGAGCAGCAGGCATTATAATGCTGCGGGCCTTATGGATAGCTCTCTGCAGATGTATAACATGGGCGGCACCCTGGTAAACAGCAACCTGGATGTATTTCGCTACGATGGCGGCGGCCGCGATACGGCATGGTATATGTATAGCTGGAACAATGCAGCCGGTACATGGATGCCGCAGGTATATAAGGCCACGGTGTATGGCCTGACGGGCAGCATGATCGTTACCACACAGTATGCAGACCCGGTAACCGGTGTGCTTACCAATAGCACTCGTGATATACATAGCTATATCGGTGCCAACCTCACTTCTATAGAAAATGAAGTGTGGGATGCAGCGGGCGGTGCATGGGTAAAACAGACACGCACCAATTATACCTACGATATCAATAATAATAACGACACCGTACGCGAGCAACTATGGGATGTAAGTACATCGGCCTATATAGATATGAACCTGCAGGTAAATACATATAACACATTGAACAAACTGACGCTTACCGACTATTATAGCACAGGCGGCAGTGGCTGGCAACTTGTAACCCAGTATAAGTATCTATACGATGGCGCCAACAGGCTGGTGGGCGATACGATATTGTATGCAGATTTTATCGGCAATATATATCCCAGCACTGCCAACCGCTACCTGTATAATGCGATGGGCAGGGTAGATACTACCTACAATGTGCGCTGGACAACCGGCGGCGTTGTGATACCCGATAGCACCCGTATGTATACCACTTACAACAGCCTGGGGCAGATAACCAGGCGCGCCAGCAAAGTGTGGGATGTAACGGCTCTCGACTGGATAGAAAAAGGCGGCGCTATCGACCAGAAATTCTGGTACGAAGTAACAACGGGTATAGACAATAAGCCGGGCAGCAGCATTGCAGGCATCAGCCTGTACCCCAACCCTGCGGGCAGCTTTGTAAATATAGATGTGAAGATGGAAAGGCAGCAGCCGTACACGGTAAGCATATACAACACCACAGGCAGCCTGCTGCGCCAGTGGGAAGAAAAGGGCAGCAACAGCCGCATGATAAGCACAGCCGACCTGCAGGCGGGCAACTATATCGTTACCATCCGCAGCGGCAACGATGTGCAGAGCGCACAGTTTGTAATAGCACGATAGAAAAAGCGGCCATAGACAGATAGCAACAGCGTAGCGGGAACCATAACCTGCTGCGCTGTTTGTAACAGCCATTTTTGCCTGAAGAATTTCATATAATAAACAAGTACAGCGTGCGCCCCCTTTCCAGGGGGCGTTTTTGTTGTGCAGAACGCTGTTTTGTAATAGTGCGGTAACATTTACAGCCAGGATAATAATGTTCCAACACATTTCATGACATTGTGATATAGCTTTTATTGATTAAATTCATGTCATAATAACATCCAATATGAACCTTAAATCACTATTTGCACTTGCTCTTTTCGTACTGGTGCATGCTGTACAGGCGCAACCGCTGCAGCGTGTAGTAGGCCGGCATTTTTCTCTTTTTGATGGTACGGGTATGCGGGCTACAGATACCGCCGTAGTAAAGTATGCTGCAGGTAACAACAACACAGGCGGCGGGATGGAGCTGAGGTATACAGGCGGGCTGAAGTATGACAGCCTGGATCTGTATGCCTATAAAACAACAGGATATGAACTGGTCTTGCAACAGGTATTGAAGTACGATGACCAATGGCGTATAGATACCCAAATGCTATTTAAAATCGTACGTGCCTCTTACGACCATGATGAGATGTATGTAACGGCTTATGATGCTGCCGGTAATACTATCCAAAGCAGTACCTATCAAAAAGATGAGTTAAATAATATATGGGTAATAGCCAATCGTACTACATATACCTATGGCGCAAATGGTATTACAGAACAAATGACTGAAGCTGCTAAAGTGGAATTTGGCCCCCTTTCCAAATCCTATCATGCCACCTATCATTACACGGGCGGCAATCTTTCTGAAGTTGTTTATGACCAATGGGATGGAAGTGCATGGCGGCCTGCAACCCGCGCGCGCTATGTGTATAACATAGCTAATGGTATTGATACTCTTCTATTTAAAGGCTGGGACAATAACACCAACGATTATGTAAATTATAAGTTAGAAACTTTTTTGTATCATAGCGCCGGGCAGCCATCGCTCCGTACTGAATTTACCTGGGAAAACAATATTTGGCGGCCTTTTAGCGAAGAAAAGTGGCAGTATTACCCCAACGGAAAGGTGAAGATAGATAGTATGATAGATATAAATATGGCAGGTAGACGCCTGCCGCTTTATGGCACTTACCATATTTACAATGCAGCAGGGCTTGAAGATACGGTATATCAGACTTACTGGGCAAACGGCCTACTCTTCTCTTACACACGTGCGCATTATATCTATAATGCCGACAACCAGCTTACCCGTCGCGTGGCACTCACATGGGATCATGTAAATAATGTGTGGGGTATAGGTGTCGGCACATCCGATGAAGTATATCACTTTGCCAAAGTAAATAGTATCAATAAAATCAACAGCAACATTGCGGGCATCCACCTGTACCCCAACCCTGCGGGCAGCTTTGTAAATATAGATGTGAAGATGGAAAGGCAGCAGCCCTATACTGTAACTATATACAATAACACAGGTGCCGTAATGCGCCAGTGGGAAGAAAAAGGCAGCAACAGCCGCATGATAAGCACTACCGACCTGCAAACGGGCAACTATATCGTTACCATCCGCAGCGGCAACGATGTGCAGAGCGCACAGTTTGTAATAGCACGGTAATAGTAAAACAGTTTTAACAAAAAAGCCACCCATTCACAGGTGGCTTTTTTCTATTTTATCTATGTTTTTTGTTATCATTCCTTCATCACCTTGCCACTTGCCAGTTGTGCGTTACCATTGCTGATGCGGTAGTAATACATGCCTGCGGGTAATGATTGCATAGGCAGGGTGATGCGTTGTGTGCCTGCATTGTATTGCTTAGGCGGTATGGTGTGTACGGTGCGGCCATATACATCGCTAAGGGTAATGCCGAAGGTTTGCGGCTCATACATAGTGAGCTCCAGCGTGGCGGCATCGTGTGTGGGGTTGGGGTACACGATGGCCTGCATGGGTGAGGTGGCTATGGCAGGTATGTAGGTAGATGTATCGGGCGGGGTAGTGGTATCGTGGATGCGGAAGAGCTCGCGCCCAATGGCTGTATCGAGTGCGCGGAAATACAAGTCGCCCTGGAACTCGGTGAACTCGAAAGGCTGACTGCCCGTGTTGCCGGGGTATAGTATGGTCATCTGTGGCGGGTTGATGCCATCGTATATCCATAGTTCCGGGCCTTCTGCACTGTCTGTCGCGTTGAAGTACAATTTGTTTTTATACACCTTGAACGATGCGGGGTCGCCGCCATCGGCACTTGTGCGAAACTCGAACACCAGCGATGTGTTGCCGGTTGCGATGTCGTACTTATACAGCTCATTGCCATTGGTACCATCGGTGCCCGAAAAGTAAACAGCGTTGTTGTACACTACCAGGTCTTCATACAGCAGGGGGTCTACACCGTTTCCCGCGCCGGGGGCCACATCTGTAAGGCGTGTGGGCGGGTTGGTGCCATCGTAGCTCCATAGCTCATTGCCATGTGTAGTAGTGCCCGCTACAAAGTATAGTTTGCCATTGTGTACAAGGAGGCATTGCGGGAAGCTGCCATCGGTACCGGCATTGATATCGTGCACCAGTACAACAGACGACTGGCCAGGCGTATAGGAATACAGTTCTGAACCTGTAGCCGCGTTGTAGCCCTGTACATACAGCTTTCCCTTGAAGGCAACCATGTTATTGCCATCAATCCCACTAAATCCGAAGGCATTAGCCACGAGCAGCCTTTCAACATCGGTAATGGGATTGTAGACATACAGGTCGCGGTCGTTAGTGCCGGTGGCGCTGTAGTATAACAGATTGTTCATCGCCACCATGTTCATGGGGTTGAGGCCTATGAAAGGTGTGGAGGCATCTGCCATCTTCACAGGGTTGATGCCATCATACACATACAGATTGCCATAGGTAGATGTGCCCGGGCGTGCGGTAAATACCAGATGATCATTGACTACCGTTGCGCAGTGGTTCATCCATGAAAGAATATGCACGGGACAATCGATGGTGCTGAAAATATCCTCCAGCACTGTAAAGGTAGGGGTGGCGCCGCCGGAGGTGTATATCATTTCCTGCCCTGCAGCTGGTGTGCAAGCATAAAAGTATAGCTTGTTTTTAAAGGGCACCATTGTCATGGGCATACCATTGTCGGAAGGGTTGAGCTCGAATTTTTCAATGATCTGAGCATGGCTGCCCATGTACACGATGAGCATGCATAGTAACAGGGTGATTTTTTTCATAAAAAGTGTATGTGTAATGGTTTAAATATACAGCAAAAAAATAAGCCCCTCGCATCAGGAGGGGCTTTGTATATGCTTAGGTATTTATTATCACTCCTTCATTACCTTGCCGCTTGCCAGTTGTGCGTTACCATTGCTTACACGGTAATAATACATGCCTGTGGGCAGTGATTGCATAGGCAGGGTGATGCGTTGGGTGCCTGCGTTGTATTGCTTAGACGGTATGGTGTGTACGGTACGGCCCTGTGCATCGGTAAGGGTTACTTCCAATGTTTGTGATTGTTGCAGGGATATTTCGAGCGTGGCGGCATCGTGCGTGGGGTTGGGGTGTACAGTTATCTTTCCTTTTAGCGGAAGGGTGGCGATGTGTGAAGGTGTATCGGTAGTATCGGTTGGCAGTTCCGTATAGGTGCTATCGGTGAGCCGGAATACTTGTGTAGCTCCGTCAGCTATAAAATATAGCTGGCTATCTACGGTAGTAAAATATGCATCCGGCCATGCTTTGCCTACTAATGATGCAGGTATCTGCACAGGCTTCGAAACACCGTCGAAACGCCACAATCTAAAATTAGTACGATTGGGTAATGATGTATACATTATCAGGTTGCTGCCCCATATTACAAACTCCATGGGCCCTTCGTTGGAGTTGCCGGGTTCAAACTCATATGCGAGGCCTATGGTATCGGCCGCGATGTCATACTTGAATAATTCAGGCCCTGTGTTTCCATCATCGCCACGGAAGTATATATTGTTTTTATAGCCGATGATGCTGTGTCTCTGCAAAGCGTGGCAACCGACAGCTGTTCCCGAATTCAGATCGGCTATCATGCGTGGCGGGTTTATGCCATCGTAGCAATATAGCTCTCTGCCATGGGTGGCAGTTGTGGCTGAAAAGTACAACTTGCCTTTATATGCACATAATGAGTTTGGCATACTACCGGCTGCACCGGGATTGATATCGGCTATCAGCACAGGGGCAGCATTCCCGGGTGTGTATTCATACAGTTCATAATCGGTACCGGATGCGGCAGCATAAAAATATAGTTTGCCATTAAAGGCAGTTAGGTTCCAGATATTATCTATATATATAGTATCAAAATTGCTGTGCTTGGCTACTTTATCAGTAACAGGATCGTAACTGAATAGTTCACAGCTATTATTGATGCTGCCTTTGAAATAAATAATACCATTCAATGGGGTAATGAATTCGGGAGTTAAATAGTTTGTTGAACCACCGGCATCAGCTATATATACAGGGTTGCTACCATCGTAGATACCCAGTTTTTTATTATTAGAGTTA
>DASWWE010000196.1:0-21513 GCA_036406055.1 Flavipsychrobacter sp.
CCTCTCCTTTAGTTTTTGAGTCAGATACTTCAATATTTCATTATCGCTTGCCATAATTCTGCCACAAGTAAAAATAGTGCTTTCAAACATTTTTAGGGTTTGTGCAGAGTTTTTTATGTCTTTTTTTAATGATGTGCTGTTAGCCTCCCTCTACTTTCATTCTTGAGCGGCGCTCAAATGTGTATCAAAAAAACCGCGGATGATATACACCCACGGCCTCCGCTTCGGAACACTAAAGGAAGCGAATGAGCAAAGTAAGTCTGCAAACCTACAATGCCATAGTTCAATTCTCAAGAAACGCCCTTAAAAGTCAAGGGTAACATTCAAAGTGTTCCATATATGTGAAAATTAAAAATTCAATATATGGCAACAAAAATCTACAGCAATCTCATCGACCTCCAGAGCGAGGGGTACACAGCCGACATTTCAGGCAGTCAAGAACAGGGCTACTGCCACAACGGTACGTTGCTTGAAAACGCTGTTGAAGCGCATCATATTCTCATAGACGAGCATTATGATTTGCGCTCTCTTATCGTCACCGTCACCAGCGCGTGTGAAACTATCAGAGGGTACATTATTGTAAACTAATTCAGTGTGTGTGAAACAGGGGGCATTTCTATGCTCCCTTTATTTCCATTCAGTCATTTCTAACAATTAAAACATAAATCAAATGAAGAAAATCACAATCATCGCATGGCTACTTATTAGCATGGTAGCATGCGCACCGCCTACAGGTGAGACGACAACCGAGACAACGGCGCAGACAGCCGCACCAGCAAAACACGATGTGGTGCAAGTCGTGTTCATTGCAGACCGCAGCAAAAGTTTTATCACAAAGTATGCTTATCCAGACCCCTCATTGTTTAAACCACTGGTAGAAAAAATAAGCCAGACCAGCACACTGGATTTCCGCTACGGTATTATAAAGGACTACAGCGATGTCACCTTTGATAGATACTATAAGCCATTTGTACCAGTAGCAGAACAAGACAACACTAACCCGTGGATGGAACAGGAAAAGGCTGCACCAGCAGCTAAGGCAACAGACTGGAACGAGTTTGTTTTATCCGTCACCGCAAAGCTTACCGCACCAGCATCCAATGAAAGCGATGTTGCCTCTGCTATCGGTCATGCAGTTACCATCTTACAGGAGCATAGCGGTAAGCAACGAATCCATAAAGTACTCATCCTCTGTACAGATGGGCTTGATTCACACAGGCAGCTTCCTACCGTGCCTGCTGATATTGAGGTATTAGCCATCGGCATACTCCCCGACAATCAAATTGAACAGGTACTCCACACCAGCAACGTAAAACGCTTTGAAAGTCTACACGCAACACTTGATTTCCTCACATCTCAAACATTTTAAAACCAAATAACATGCAAAATCCACAATCATTTCAGAACCGCTTGCGCGACAAAATAACCAGCGACATAGCGAGTTACACAGACCAGTATTTTGAACTGGATGTACAACAATCTGCATTTGCAGAAAAAGAGCAAGAGCGACAGTACAACTACCGTAGTTGTATGAATGCACCATCGTCACAGAAGATAGCTTGGGTATTCTTTTTGATGCTCGCGGGGTTTGTAGCTATAATGGACTATGCGTCAATAGTTCAATTTTTCACATACCTAAGTAAACAATCAGGGGGGGCGACTGGTGCAATGATAAAATCAATCGGCGGTGTATTCTTTGTGGCGTTTGAATTAGGTATTGGCATAGTAATGTTGCGCACAAAAAGTCCGTTTGTAAAAACCGTTACGGGTATCATTGCTGTTGCATTATGCCTGCTGCCTGCTTTTCTTATCTATAGCGGGTACGCCATCAATCCCAACAAAACGTCACTCTTACTGTATAAGACAATCGCGTTGATGGTACTTTCTATAATCATCCATGCGTTTTTCTTCCTCTGCATAGCAGATATATGGGCTGCTATGAACTACGTAGTATACTGTGTTACAAAATGGAGTAGCAAAGCAAAAGACCCACAGCGGAAAATGAAGACTGTGAAAAAAGAACTACAGGCACTCTACCCTGATTTCGACCATCACGTTATCATAAGCGTACCAGCAGAACAGGTAGCACAACTTCTACATAACCGTGCGTGGTATCTCAAAGGAAAACTACAATCAGGGGGTACTCAAAGCGACTATGACTTGTCAGACTATGACCCTAATATATCATATGCACCAGCAAACAACTAACAATAACCAAACAACAATCTAATAACATGGGTGTAGCATTATTAGCAATAGCACTTATAGCCGTAAGCTTTTACATCGGCTATCGCGTAGGATCGCGATTTATAAGGCAGGAAAATTCCTCTTTATATAGGCAGGTAGGCTACCTGCAAAACGTATCAAAATTCTGGTCGGAAGAAGCTACTGGCAGGCACCAACTTTCAGGACAAGTAGCACAGCAAAGTACCGCTAACCTTACCGCTACAATGGCAAGTGTCATCCAGTTACTACACTCTATCCAGCACAGCCAGGCACAAGCACTTAGCGCAGAACAACATCACAAAGTAAACCAACTAATCAACCAAGCACGCTCTATCGCAGGGCATCACGAACGGAACAAATGAGCGGGTTATTGCGAATGAGTGCAGTGAGTTGATGATTGCATAGAGTATTAAAATTTAAAACAGCATGAAATGCAGTAACAACAAGGGTTTCGG
The DNA here is from genome assembly GCA_036406055.1 of Flavipsychrobacter sp. GTDB lineage: Bacteria > Bacteroidota > Bacteroidia > Chitinophagales > Chitinophagaceae > Polluticoccus. The sequence goes on from DASWWE010000196.1 coordinate 2,682, forward strand.
AGCAACGATGGCGCTGGTGCTGTGTCGGTTACAGTTCATGGTCTTTTTGCTCTTGTAATGGTGAAAAAATTTGATAGTATGAAGACAACTGATTTGATAGAAACATTTAGAAACGCCGTTGATTTAGTCCCGTTTGATTTACAGGACGACAACGGCGTTTTTTTGGGTCACATTTCCGTCACCGAGCCTACGGGCTTAGATGCTATGCTTACGGTCTATACGGCCTACATTGACGACCTGCTCCGCCGCCTCCCCCTCGACCCCCTCCAGTACTTGACCTTGATAACGTCCCGTTCGTTTACCTACGATGAATACAAAGCACTGTGGACGGTAAAACAATACGCTATCAAGGACACGACAATTTGCAAAGTGTTACTTATCACGACGGAAGATGAACGTCTGTTATTTACCTCCGTTGCACTGGATGATAGCCATGAAAACTTTGTACGCTTCCTTGAGATATATACGAAGAACAGTAATCACTTTTTGCACAATCTTATATATGAAATATACGCTTGAGGCACGAGTAACTAAGGAGACGTTAGAAAGACACACCGCCATCTTTGGTGCAAGTGGTGGTGGTAAAAGTGTATTACTAAGTAACATGGCTCTCTCCGTGATTCGTTCTACCGCAACATCTAAAGGCAGTGTAGTGATAATTGAGCCTCACTCAAGTATAGCCCCCCTGCTTATGACTGCACGTGCGCTGGATACTGACAGGCTTGTTTACATCTCTACAGAGATACAAAAAGAGGCACAATGGAATGGCAATAAAATTACACCGGGGTTCAATCCTTTTCAGCTTCCAAAGGATGCTGATGAAAGTTTTAAGAACCTCTTAGCAGCACAACTGGCGCATACGATTGCTGAAATGGTTGATACAGGCCAATATGGTATAACTATCAACATGCACATGCTTCTACTGCCTGCTATACTAGTAGCATTGTCTTCTGATAACCCCTGTATGAATACTTTAAAACGTGTGTTGGAAAATACTGATGAAAACCTGCAACAGATAGGCTTCAATTATCCGCACCCGCAAATAGCAGACTTTTTCCGTAATCACTTCGGCAATAAAGACTATGACATCACCCGTAGAGCATTAATAAGTAAGATAAATTATATCCTTAATGACATGGCATTATATGATATACTCAATAGCGATGGTATAGACATTGAGGATTGCCTCAATTCGGGAAAGGTGCTGATTATAAATACCCCGACTGGCGAAAACCCTTTTGTAGCATCAATACTGCCCCGCCTGATGATTGCCTACATTTTCAGCCTTGTGCTAAGGCGCAGCGAAGAACAAAGAAAAGTGCCCGTATACATGTTCGTAGACGAACTCAATAGCTACGCAAACAGTTCCTCTCTGGTTGAAGCCTTACACCAAGCACGCAAATTCGGGCTGAGGCTCATAATAAGCGGCCAGACCTGTAAGGGATTGCCTCAGCCGATGAAAGTTGCACTCATGACAAACACGTATATGAAGCTGGTAACAATAAGCGATGCAGAAACACGCACCCTACTAAGTAAGGAAATGGGGGTTAGTGCTGATGAACTTTCATCACTTGAGCCATTAATGTTTATGCTATCAAGAAATGATGGAAAAACAAAGCCTATACGCATAAAGGCTACCATCCTTAGCAAGCAGTTGTTTCTTACTAAAAAAGAAAGGGTTGAACGTCTACGCTACCTGATCCAAAATAGCGGAGTTTATAAAGAAGTACCACCGCCACCAGCGTCATCACCATATCAGCCACCAGTTAAAGAATCGAAGAAGAAAGGTAACAATAACGATGATAAACCATTCCACGGACTAAAGCCATCTTTTACATAATAATACTGATGACAATGCTGCTAAATGACCTCCAATGTAATATACTTTCAGCACTCAATACGTACACGTATTGTGCTGTTTCCCATATAAAAAAACTTACTGGAAAGTCTGACGGCTATATCCGTGAAATGCTGGGAGTGCTGGTGCACCGTGGGTATATACACTCGTTCAAGGTGTATGTAAGTGGTAAAGTAAGAGCGGAAAATCTATACTACCTCTCTAAGCAAGGTATTACACTTATGCAGGAGCATAAGAACGCTTTTACGGACCCCATACAGGAACATACAGGTAATGCCGTTGTACGTGATTACCACCACCGCCACTATTATGTAACCTGCATTATTGCTGCAAGGCAATACCTTGATAGGAACAATATAAAAATAGAGTATCAATATAGCTACTATACAAAGTCCGGTAGTAATAAGGCAAAAAACCTAACAGCAAAAACGACTATCCCATTAGCGGGCAAGGGCTACTTTGTACCTGATGGCGTGCTGAAAACGGCATCTAAACTCTACCTCATTGAACTATACAACGATTATGGTAATATCCGTCGTGTAATTACAAGTCTACACACCCATGCACAGGCAATATCGCTTTCCACACCAGCAGTAACCTTTGGCATAAAAGACGACCCGATCATTCTGGCGGTGTTCACGCATTACAGCACCATGAAATCGGTAATAAAAAGACTTTCAGAAAATGAAGACTTTGCTGCATTTGCGAATCTCTACTACTTCACTACACTTGAAAGTGTAATAGCTGATTTTGGTGATGCATTTAGGAGCATACATGGTAACCCTTTGACTATAATTTAAGCAGTGATTTATGAAAACGAACGAAATAAAACGTAGCATTACACCAGAAAAAGCACAGCAAATCTTAGCTGAAATGGGGATAAATATTCCTACCTCAAAAGCCGCTCTGGTATTGGATTTCATGTATAAAATGGCTATCTTAGAAGTAGACGATTTCAATAATAGAAAATGAAAAAAGTAGCTGATGTGTATGTGAGGGTTAGTACTGATGAACAGGCTAATAGTGGCTATTCTCAACGCCACCAAGAGGAAATGTTACGTAAGTACTGTGATATAAATTCTATACAGGTGCGTAAGGTTATTTATGAAGACCATAGCGCAAAATCCTTTGACCGTCCCGAATGGAAAAAGATGCTTGCCGAGTATCGCAAGCACAAAGGATTAGTAGATTGCATCTTGTTCCTTAAATGGGATCGTTTTTCAAGAAATGCTGGTGATTCTTATGCGATGCTTTCCACGCTGCAAAAACTCGGTATTGATGCACAGGCTATAGAACAACCATTAGACTTATCTGTCCCCGAAAATAAGATGATGTTAGCTTTCTATTTGGCGGCACCAGAAGTAGAAAACGCACGTAGAGCCCTGAACGTAAAGACAGGGATGATAAGGGCTCGAAAGGAGGGTCGGCATATGGGTACTGCACCATATGGGTATGCCAACAAAGTATATGAAACAGGCCGGAAATATATTGCCCCGAAGTACCCGGAGGCCGATATAGTCAAATGGTCTTTTGAGATGTTAGCTACAGGCTCATGCAGCGTATTGGAGTTATACGGCCTTGCCAAGAAAAAAGGTCTTAAATGCAGCAAGAACAACTTTTGGCATTTGATACAAAACCCGGTGTATTGTGGTAAAGTGTTTGTACCAATGCTTGGTAATGATGAAAGCTACTTTGTACAGGGTACACATGAGCCATTGATTACGGAAGAGTTGTTTTATACGGCGCAGGATGTATTGCACGGTAGGAAAAGAAACCCTAAAGCAGCCATTAAAGTAGCGGTACGTGAGGAATTTCCCCTGCGCAACTTCCTGACGTGTCCCAAATGTGGACGACTGATTACGGCAAGCCGTTCTAAAGGCCGTACAGCGTACTATAATTACTACCATTGCGTGTCAGCATGTGGCTGGCGATACAAAGCAGAACATATACACGATGCTTTTATACAGGAATTACGCCGCTATAAGCCCACTTATGCGATGATTACTTTATATAAGCAGGTTATTTTAGATGTGTACAATAACCAGCAGATGGGTAAGCAGGGACAGAAAAGGGAACTTATGCAGCAGATAAACGAACAAAACAGCCGTCTATCAAAAGCAAGGGAACTTTTATTGGCTGATGCAATAGATAGCGCAGATTACAAGACTATTAAGGTGGAGTGCGAACGTAAATTAAATTTACTTGAGGCTAAGTTATCCAGTGCAGAGCCACAACAGGACGATATAGAAATACTGGTAGACAGGGCATTAAACCACCTGGCTAATATTGATGAACGATACTTAAATGCGGATGCAAAAAGAAAACGTCAAATAATTGGTTCGATATACCCCGAAAAGTTACAGTTTGAGAATAATGCCTATCGAACCACCCGGATTAATGAAGCTGTAACAATGATATGTACGCTGGAAGCGGCTTTGCACGGACAAAAAAAAGGACAGACCAACGATTTAGCTAGTCTGTCCAATGAAGTGATCCCGTTGGGACTCGAACCCAAGACCCATACATTAAAAGTGTATTGCTCTACCAACTGAGCTACGGAATCATTCCCGATTGGGAGCGCAAAGATACGCAAGGATGCATTTCTACAAAACCTTTTTTAAACTTTTTTTTGCGATTATAGCAAAACCCGCTGCCACTGCGGCTATTAATGGATAGAAAAGATAATCATTTAAGGTATTTCATCGAATTTAGCAATCCCCCTATTGTCATATTTCTATCATTATACTTACAATAATTTTTAATTGAAGTTTAATCTAAGTATTTTGCTTGTCTTCAATCACATTCCAGTTTTTATAAATGAAAAAAGCTCTATTTGCATTGGGTATGGCGGCTATTTCTGTGCCATCATTTGCCCAGGATCACAAGCATGTAGATTATACCATTTCGGCTTTCGATGGGTATAACCAGCTTGGCATCGCAAACAAAAAGGCAGTAACTGCCTCGCAGCGCAGCGTGCAGGCTGCTTTTCCCGGCTTCTATGCCGCAACAGACAAACTGACGGGCCAGGTGCGCGACATTTACGGTAAAGCTATGGTAGTGCCCGGTATGTCTATTGCCGATAAAATGGCCTACCTGATGGATAACAACCTGAAACAGTTGGGTATCAGCAAATCGGAATGGCGCCTGCAGAAGATTACGGATGCGCCACATGCTTCTTTTGCATATTACGAGCAGTATATCAACGGTCGCAAGGTCGTTTTCTCTCAGTTGATGGCGCGTTTTACAAAAGACGGGCGCTTGCAGCGTATTTCATTGAAATCGTATGGCCAGCCAGAGGGAATAACAGGTACCAGCCCTGCGGTTACCCGCCAGGCTACACTGGATGGTACGGCACTGACTGCAGATATGAATGCTATTATGAATGTGCAGTCGAAAAACGTAGATACTGAATGGGAATGGTTTCCTGTGCCCGGTAACTATGGCTATACATTGCAACCGGCATGGCACTATACCGTATCCGGGCTTAGCAAGCATGATGAATATATGCCGGTAACCTTAACAGGTTATGTGAATGCTATGACGGGCGAGGTTCTGTACCGCATCAACGAGGTGAAGGAAGAAGTGGACCTGTTAGTAAAGGGTAATGTATATAAAGACAACATGGTAGACCCGCCATCAGACCAACCGCTGGCCAACCTGGCTATTGTGTTGGGCGGCAATACCAATTATACTAATGATACAGGCTATTATGTAGATAACAGTACCAACCCACCTGCCACTTTAGATGTAAAACTGCAGGGTAAATGGTCTACCGTACGTGTTGGTAGTGCATCCGGTACCATACCATCTGTCAGCACTACGGTAAATGGCAATGGCACTACGTTTGTATACCCGCCTACATCTCCCGCAGGTGTACCCCATATCAATGCATACTACCATACCAACCGTATGCACGATTTCATGAAGCAACATTACCCCGATGCCAGTGGCTTTACAGGCCTGGATAATTCGCTAACCACCGTGGTGGAATTATCTGCAGCCGGTGGTGGCTGTAATGCATTCTATAATGGTGCTTCTATCAACTTTTATGAAGAAAATAGCGGTTGTAATTCATTTGCCAACATTGGTGATGTAGTGTACCATGAATACGGGCACGGCATCAATGGCCGCTTTTATGGTTTTATAAAAGGCAGCGGTGGTATGAGCAATGGTGGCCTTAACGAAGGTTATGCAGATGTGTGGGCACTGAGTGTTACCAAAGACCCGGTATTGGGCCGTAAAGCTTTCAAAGGCGGCGGCAACATCCGTACCTATAATGCTACACCTAAAAGGTACCCCATGGAATGGACAGGCGAGGTGCACGATAATGGTGAAATAATTGCAGGTGCATGGTGGGATTTTGGCGTGAATATCAACAGCGTAGATACCATGACCATACTGTTTGCAAAAACACTGTATGATGTGCCCGATGGCCCTGAAGGTACTGAGCTGGAAGTATATCAGGAAGTACTACGCTCTGCACTGATTAATGATGATAACGATGCAGACCTGGCCAATGGTACACCACATATGAAGGAATTAGTAGACGCATTTGCACGCCATGGTATCTTTATGATGGGCGATGCGCTGCTGGAACATACAGAACTGGATAACCGCGAGCAGGAAAACACAGAAATACCTGTAACCGCCAACCTGGTACTCACAGAGCCTGCCTTCTTCCAGGAAATGAAGCTGGTATATCGCAACCGTGCCGTAGGCACATGGGATACGCTGGCTATGGCGAATGGCGGTACTACAGCTACAGGTGGCGTTATATTCAATGCTACAATACCCGGCCAGCCTGCCAGGTCTATTATTGAATACTATTTTGTAGTGTACGATATTACAGGCACAGGCGGCCATTCTTTCCCTAACAGGTACAATGCCTCTTTCGATGCGGCACAGGTAACCATACCTTACCAGTTTGCCATAGGTGTAAGAAAAATACGCGGTACGTCTTTTGAAGAGGCATCTACCGACTGGTCGCTGGCCGAATCTTCAGATAATGCTACGGGTGGTGATTGGATACATGCAGTGCCGATTCAGTCTACCTGGAGGCCTTTCGGTTCCAACCTGAGCCTTATAGCGCAAACGGGTGCCGACCACACCAGTGGTGCCGGCAAATGCCTGGTAACAGGTAATGGCTTATCTGCCACAACCAGCTATAATTCGGCAGACGTAGATAACGGTAAAACAACCGCTACCACACCGGCGCTTGACCTTACAGCATTCAACAAGCCTATTATCGAATACTACAGGTGGCATGGCAACGACCGTGGTGGTAGAAATACCAATCCACGTACAGACCTGTGGCGTGTGCAAATACGCGATACTGGTTCTGTATTGTGGAGGACGGTTGAAAGTACCTACCAGGCCGATTATGAGTGGAGGAGAAGGATATTTGCTGTAGATGAATACCTGACATCGAGCAAGCAAGTGCAGATGCGCTTTATAGCTACTGATGCTGTTAACAGTTCGAAAGTGGACAATGGACAAAACAACGTGGAAGCTGCGATAGATGATTTCTTCATTTATGAAGGATGGGCTACCGGCGTTGCAGAACAACCACAGCGTATGGACCTGCAGGTATATCCTAACCCGGCAGATAATACTGTAACGGTAACATTGCCTATCGGCGTAGCGGGTAGCATTTCCCTGTTCGACCTGACAGGCCGTGCGTTGTTTACGCAAACAATGGATGCCGGTACTATTAAGTACACATTCAATACCGCTTCATTGGCAGATGGTCAGTATATGCTCATAATGCAAACAAACAATAAAACAATACAAGCACAGAAAATAGTGGTAAAACACTAATGGTTCTGTTTTGATATTCTAAAAGGGCTGCCAATTGGCAGCCCTTTTTACTTATTCAGTATTGTGATTTTAGAAGACCGTGATATGCCCCCGGGGTTGATACCCGGTTTGCCTTCCGGTATATCCATCTTCAGGTCGGCATAGTACGAAACCCACACAGGGTAATAGGCATCGCTGCCGGGTATGCGGAAGGTCATCGGTTCCAGCGTAAAGAAAGGTTTATTTCTATTGGCTTTTTTGAATGCATCATATATCATTTCAGAGCAATAATATTTCTTATTGTTGTAGATGAAAACATCATCATAAGGGATGCCCTTATAGCCCAACGCTACCTTTACAGCTTTCTGCGCCAATGGTCTGAATGCCTGCTTTACCCGGCCTACATATACTTTATTGCCCGACCGCAAAAGAAAGGTAGCTAATGGTGTGAGGTGCACATCTTTGCCTATAGCCTCTATAATGAAAATACTGTCCTTCTGAATGGCGACCAGCCCTATGTGCGAAAAGTCGTGCCCGTCAAAGCCTTCCGTTACTTCCTCTATCGCATTGCATATAGGCCCGCAGTCCATATCCTGAAACAATAAGTCGCCATTTTGCAATGGAGGCAGGTCATGGGTTTGTGCCATGCCCGTGCAGCAATACGATAAAGCAAAGGCGAAGGAAATGTTTTTGAACATGTAATGGTTTGAAGCAAAAGTAAGGATTAGGGGCCTGAACTGTTTCGGGATGGCGGTTTAACTGCAAGTTATAACAAGTATATGCACAGGCCATCTGCCAAAATTTCGCTACATTAGTAGACACAAACAGCTATAGAATGAATAAAATATATGCACTTGCTTTGGGTGCTTTAATAGCATTTTCGGGATGCAGTAAGAAAGAAGGCAAGGACAACACCGCACTGACCTTTAATAACCGCGTGAATAAGGATGTGGTGCTGAGTGTGTACCGTAGCATGGAAGATTATGGCAATAATGTAAGCCCGCTGGTGCGGAAAGTATTGAAAGGAGGCACCGTAACAACCATACCTGCCAGCGAAATACCATTGGGTAAAACCTACTATATGGACTGGCATACAGACGATTATTATTACAGCAACTGGTTTAACGATATGTACCCGCAAAATGGAGCGCAGGTAGCATTCTTGCCTTCAGAGGGTAATAATTCCTATTTCATCGAGAGCACATTTACAGGATATGCCCGCCAGGCGTTCCTGAAAACGGACGACCTTTCCAGCAAATGGAGGGCAGTAGATGCCTACATGGTAAGCGCATCAACAGGGTATGTGTCTTTCTGGGGTAGCATGAGTGAAGCTGAAAAGTATAAAGAGCTGACCGTGCACAAAAACTTCACCGCCGATTTTACCTACAGGAATGGTTCGGGGCAAACCACTACCGATAAGCTGAATTTTAAAGTGCACCGTTTGAATGATCCGTATATCGAATTTATGAGTGCAGAGGGTGCCAGCCTGGGCTATATATCGGCAGGTAAGCTGCCTACCGGCACACCACCGGAATACCGCGCCGAAACAAGGGATACCATGATGGCTTTGTTTCCTAATTCTGATTATTATTTCATGATGGTGCGTAATTAATTTTTAAGACCCTTATTTTATGCGATATACGATCATTGCCATTATAGCACTGTGTACGGTAATAGCCTGCAAAAACACTAAAAAAGCTGTGGCCAAAACACCGCCGCAAACTGTGAAGGCAGAGCCGCGCCCCTTTAAGGTAGATACTATTACGCCTATGCTGAAACTGGCACCGGAACCTAACGGGTCTATGATGATAACAAATGTGCAGGTATATGTAGTAACTAAAAACCAGCCAGCAGCAGGCGTAAGGGTAGTGCTGGCCAATGGTGAAACGAAAAACTATATTCTGCCGCAAATACAAAACCTGGAAACCTTCAGCTTCGGGGGCAATATGAAGATACCCGTGCCTAAAGGCGCGCATGTGATAATAGATGTTTTTGACGGCACTACTTCCAAACCCATGCAAGGCAAGATGGTAGTAATGGGATACTACGAATAATCAGCGTATAATGAGTATGATAAAAATATCTTCGGCACTGGTAGTGCTGATGTCCGTAATTTGCTTCACAGCCTGCTCATCGGGCAAAAAAGCAACAGGTAGTTCGACCACAGTTACAACGACTAAAATAGATAGTGCCAATGCGCCTATAGTGAGGCCGCTAACCAACAGGCCGGCCATGCAGAAGGCCCCTGTACCGGTTTATGATAAGTAAGGTAATGTATGTCAATAATATACCAGCATAGATAATTTAGAAGTTATCAATTTTACATTAAATGCGGTATTTATGAATATTTTATTATCTTTACCTACTCAATAAATCACTTATGCCACCCAAAGCAAATCATATCAAAGATGTTAAGCCCTTACAGCTTAAGCAGGCAGCAGCAATTCTTATGAAAAGGCGTAATGTTGCTACCAAAGGTGAGATGGCTGAAAAGATAAAAGTGACACCCTATTATTATTCAAAAGTGATAAACGGGGAAACACCGCTGACACAGGCTTTTCTGGATAAATTCCTGAAATATGCACGCGCCGGCAGTGTAAATGAAATACTGGCATCGAAGAAGCCACCGCGCAATATGTATGAGGTGATAGCAGAGGGGTTGCAGAACTACATGGAGGTGCGTAAAGTGACACAGGCCGAACTGGCACAACACCTGAAAACAGACCAGCAGATACTAAGCCGCATACTGCACTGCAAAAAGAAGCTCTTTAGTCCTGATATGCTGCTGGAGATATTGAGGCTCATTAAATACAAAATCTAGAATTTTATACGATATATTAAAAATGCCCCCGTAGCTTATGGGGGCATTTTTTTGCCCTATATTAGCACCGAAAATAAAAAGCAGATGAAGACCGTATTACGTTTTGCCACCCTTGCCATGTTACTGCTTGCCGCATGTAAAGATAAAAGTAACGATACTGAAGAAGCGGCTACTGCACCCACCGATAGCGTGAGCACAGAAGTAGCAGCCCCCAAACTGATAGCTTACAGCGTGGTAGCGGAATACCCGCACGATACCAAAGCATTTACGGAAGGGCTGCAGTTTGTAGATGGCTACCTGTATGAAAGTACGGGGCAATACGGCAGTTCGGAGCTGCGGAAAACGGATTTGAAAACCGGTAAAGTGCTGGAACAGAAAAAGCTGGATAACCGCTACTTTGGAGAAGGGCTTACCGTACTGAACGGCAAAATATACCAGCTGACCTATAAGGAGAAAACAGGCTTTGTGTATGACCTGAAAACCATGAAACAACTGCAAACATTCAGCTTTGTAAATGAAGAGGCCTGGGGGCTTACCAATGATGGTACTAACCTGATATATACCGATGGCGGCAGTAAGCTATACTTTATGGACCCCGCTACCATGCAGGTGACAAAACAGGTAGAAATAACCGACCAGTATGGCCCGGTGCTGGAGGTGAATGAACTGGAGTTTATCAATGGCTATATTTATGCCAACCAGTGGACGCGCGACCTGATACTGAAAATTGACCCGGCTACTGGTAAGGTAGTGGCCATGGCAGATATGCGCGACCTGCGCCAGCGTGTGGGCATACCCGCTACTATACCGGGCGATGAAACCAGCCCCGAAGTAATGAATGGCATAGCCTATGATGCGGCACAGAACCGCATCTTTGTAACCGGCAAAAACTGGCCAAAGCTGCTGGAAGTAAAGCTGGATAATTAAATATTTTTCACGCCTTTTAAATACCGTATTCAGGGTATTGGAACCAGGGGAAACCATGTGCATTTTTGCAAACGGGGAGAGAACCCGGTAACTGCAAACTGCCATGGATAAGAATCTCATTGTCTATCCCATATCTACAGGTAATGAGCTGACTATATTTTCGGTGGCTTGTGTGTCCGGCATTCGTATAATGGATATGCACGGTAATACCGTATTGCTGAATACCGGCATATCCGGCACGCACCATATCATCAGCATAAAAGAATTGCCGGAGGCTACGTATATCGTAGAGGTATCCTTCGATGAAAGGCGGAGAGGCAGGGGTGTATTTGTGAAAACATAGCATAGAAGCAAAAAGGCACGTACGCGATATGTGCGCGCCTTTTTTACCTACACGTATGAAACACTAAAACGTAGCCTGAAACGCCATTTGTAATGAAGAAAGCGAAAGGAGAACGCAAGACTCCGGGGTTTGTTCAATAAGGTCTTCATAACATCATCTTTTATTCGGTTATCATTCTGCTTCTACTTATAAAGACACGCTGCAGGCTTGTTTCGTTGGCATAGGATTGTGAAATAATTGTCAAAAACAAGCAGACGTATATATGACAAAACAGCTGCCGACCGGCAGCTGTTTTTAAACGAAGTGGCTATATTATCGTATCAATCGCCCTCGGTAACAGGTACCACTACTTCATAGGTTTGCTCGGCAGTAATCGTAACCGGTTTGCCAGCCTCTACTGCAAACCCTTGCGGGTCCCAGCCTACGCCGTACAGAAAGTATTTACCCTTTTTAAGCCCCGTGAAAGTGGCTGTGGGGTTGTTATTTACCTTCACGCATTTTACAGAATCATCGTACTGGCTGGCGTTAAAAACAGGATTTGGCTTGTCCAGTGTATTGTACTTGATGTATATCGTACAGCTATCAATGTTATTGCCATGATGGCGGGGTATAGCATTGATAACGGCATTGCCGCCTTTACCAGCAATATCCTCTTTTACAGGTGTCGGGTCTTCCCTGTCGCAGGATGAGATACCTGCAATAAGAATGCCCGCAAACATCATTTTTATGATACTTTTCATAGGTCTTTTTTGTCAATATTATTCGTTTACTACCGATGTAACGCTGAACATGGTAGCATAATTATCAGCTATCATTTTAGAAGTTTCATTTACTCCCATAATAAAAGTCACATCTACTATTTTCAGATTATTACTAAACCATTTGTTTATATCTGCTTTCAGCTTGATGGTGCTTTCTTTGCCGCCTGACAATGTCATTTGTTGTGGTAATGTAATAGTTACTGCACGTATGCCACTGAATTGACCTTTAAAGCCGCCAACATGATGGATGAATTTATTATCGGTAGCCGTAGATTGCGGGGAAGTGCCTTCCAGTTGTGCCATGATGTAGCCGGTGCTCCATGTCCAAAACATACCGCTGGCCGCATTGGCAGGATCCAGTCCGCCGGTTTGTGCGCCGCTTACATTGCGTGCACTGTCTACACCCACCAGGAAGCTGATGCTGGTATACGTACCGGCAGGTACATCTTTAATGTGGAAGTGTTTTGAACCGGCCACATCTGCCTTCACCGGATAGTAGCTCTCAGGTTGTACATACTCGGTACCATCTGCTTTCTTCAGCTTGATATTGGTAATGAAGTAGTTGAACTTACTGATGGTAACACTTTCGCCCGAAGCGGTTGTGTAGGTTTCGGTGTTTAGTGTTAGAGCTTTATCGCCGAAATAATTGGATACTTCAAAACCTACCTCGCCGGTAGTAGGGCCTGAAGGCGGAGGCGTAACGTTATTATTGTCGTCATCTTTCTTCTGGCAGGCTACTGCGCCGATAGTCAATAAAGTAAATAAGGCTAAATTTTTAAAGCTTTTTGTATACATGAGATGTATGTTTTAGTGCGTTTAAGTAATTAATATAGACAATAATTATACCAGTTATGGTTGGCTGCTGAAGCTAACACTGTTGCTGCCACCATTGCCGTCGTGGTCTATTTCTGCGGTTAGTTCCAGTACCAATTGTGCTGCACTGTCGATGGTGTTTACCCAATAGTTGTTTACATCAAACTTATCTGAATGTACATGCTCTTCAGTGTTCCACAAAGTGGTATTGGTAGCCTTGTTTTTTATGGCAAGGGTATAACCATGCAGTTGGCTAATATAACTAACGGAAGCCAAAATACGTATGGTATCGCCTTTATGGTATGCATCACCTGTTTTAGGTGCTGCGATGCTGATATTTACCTTATCGGGTTGCATCGGCGTTTCATCTTTTTTCTGGCAGGCAGCCATGGTTAGCATAGCTGTTATGATAACTGGTATGGATAATAAATGTTTCATTTTTATAATGGTAATCAAAACAAGAAAAAGATCCCTGCATCTACACGCTGCCTGGCCGTTACGTAACCGGCGGCATAGTATTGATGCACAGGTATGAAATAAGAAAATTGCAAGCCAAACTGTTTATAATACACCTGCGCACCTGTAGTAGCAAAAAGCATATGGCCTCCCGTTTGTTCGTTTAGCCATTTACGTGTGTAATTGTCATAATCGTGCAGCGTGTATTCGTAGCGCAGGCCTGCTTGTGGCAGGATGGTGAAACTGCCCGCCTGCAGCCAGTAAAATGCCTGCAGCGATGTGCCCAGCCTGTTGCCATACTTGTAGTCTTCCTTATTGGCAGTAGTAAGGGTGTACGATGCTTCGGCATTGAGGCCCCACAGTGCATAGCGCAGCGTATAGTTGGCATTCAGCAATGCATCCCAGCTACCGGTGCCGGGCTGTATGTTCAGTATGCCATCGTCTGTCTGTGCATTCTGGCTATAGCGCTTGCCGGTAGGTGCTTTAACGCCCGCGCCTGCCAGCAACATATGGCGTACGCGGTTGCTATCGGGTGTTTTAATAATAGCCACGTTGGCCAGTGCCGATACATCGCCCAAGCCATGATAGCTGCCCGTAGCATTTCTTTCCCGGAAATGTCGGGTGTTTGACATATATGGTACAAAGGCAAATAGCTGCATTCGTTTCCCCACATTGGCGCGACCCCATAGCTGCATGGTATTATATTGTTCCTGCGTATGCTCCCGGGCCGATTGCTCTATAAGGCCCGGATGGGTGCTGGAAAAGCTGCGATATTGGTACTGCACACCGGCAAAATGCCTGTAGAACTGGGGTAAGATACCCAAGCCCTGGCTGCTGCCCGATGCGCCGCATACATCGCATGCTGTGGCTGAGGTACCACAGAGCACCAGTAGCCAGCATAAGATATGCTTCATCTTAAAAAAACAGATTATAATTGAAAGAAGTAGCTGTACCGGATGATACAGCATGTAAAAGCATAGCTATGCTACAGGCGGTGGGTGGAAGATGGATAACAGCGGATGATAACCTGCAGGTGCTGTATATTTTGAATGATGCGTATTGTTTTCGGTAACACTATGAAAGGTGATACGGATGGTTTCAGCAGGCATAAAATCAACCCATTCCGATGCCTGTGATTTTTGTTGTGAATTGTTGTGGTTTTCGTTGTTTTCTGTTTTGCTCAGTTGCTTGCGGAGGTAGCACTTACCATTACACTTTTTCTGTGGTTGGTTTTTGTTTTCGCAAAGCACCGTAGATACATAGGTTTTATTGGCCTGGTACCACGCTACGATACCAAGCTTCAGCACACATTGGAAGCACATGCACAGCAATAAGGATATGGCCAATACCTGTTTCATGCTTTAGCAAAGTTAGGGCAATGCACCTTTCAACAACCAGTAACTAAAAAATAAATGTGCTGTTTTATTCGTTGAGGATATGCGATACATAGCCATGCTGCACTAACTGGTTGGGGTGGGAGATAAGGTGTGTTTTACCATTGTTGAGCAGGTATAAAGTATCGGATACCTGCAGAATATGTTTATACATATGGTCGGTAACGATGATCCCTTTTCGATGTTTAATTGTTTGCATCAGTGCAATGATGCTTTCGACATGCAAGGGCATGATGTGTGTAAAAGGCTCATCGAGGATAGAAAATTTTGTATCGGCAAGCAGTATGATGGATAGCTCTATCATGCGTCTTTGTCCGCCCGATAGTTCTTCCATGGTTTTGTGCATATCAGGCTCGTATTCCGGGAAATGGGCGAACAGGGTTTGCGGGGCGATACCGTAATATTTCAATGCTGTGGTTACCTTCATACTCGCCGGTATAAAATGGAACTGCGGCAGGTAATTGAGCAGGCCGGGCACAGTATAGGCCCGACGAATATGTTTACCATTGCAACGTACGGAGCGCGTATATGCCTGCATAGTGCCGAAGGCTACCTGCATAAAGCATGATTTGCCTGAGCCATTACGGCCTAGCAAGCCTGTAATACTGCCGGTATCACAACGCACATATACATCGCTGAGAATAAAGCGGTGTGCGAACTGCAATTGTACGCCATCTATTTCAAGTGTATGGTTCATATACGTGTGGCTATTAGCATGCACAGGTTGAAAAACAGGAAATCGGCAGAGAAACTGGCCAGCCACAATAGGGTAGCAGGCAAATGAAGGTTGTAGTAAAAGAACATTTCCTTACGCCTGTTATAGCGCACTATAATGTAAATAAAAAAGTAGGAAAATAGTTTCAGCAGTATGGCGGTGCCCCATGTTTCGGTACCGGCAGTATACAGTAGTTGCACGCACAGAAAGGTAAGCAACCATGATACAGGCGCAAAGGTTTTATAAAACTGCCATATAGCTAACAGGCGCAGCATGCAGTATTATAACTTTACACATCGGTATTTATTGTATAAAAAGATAAAACCACCCTTGTGCGGATGGTTTTATACTTTACTTATAACCCGTTCGATTATTTTATGTGTATTTCAGATACATTCAGGTACGTATCGTATATCCTGGCTGCTGTATCGGGTATGCGGAAAGAAGCACTGCCCGTTACCGTTTTGTCTTCGCCTTCCAGCGAAAAATCCCAGCCTTTGCCATACAGGAAATAGCTGCCCTTTTTCAGGTTGGTAAATACGGCCATATACCTGCCATTCTCCACCTTTACATTCATGGTGTCATCCCATTTCATGTCAGTAGGCATGGCGTTGGCATCATACCGTATGTATATGGTGCAGCTATCCATTATAGCCTCGTGGTGCTTGGCTGTTACACGCAGTTCGGCATTACCGCCCTTGCCGCCCACAGGGTTGGGCTCGGCAGGTATAGGTTCATTTTTCCTTTGGCAGCTAACTGCTAAAATGGTAGCGAATGTCAGTACAGAAAGAGAGTATATTCGGCGCATAATGAACTAAAGATATAATTAGTTTGGATTTTATAAAATACCTGATTTAAAAATATTTATGGTTTTTACCCTGTTTTACCCTAAATTATATGGCAATAAATGAGCATGAAACTGTATTGGCTATTGATAGTACCGGTGCTGTGGGCACATAGCGCCGTGGCACAAAGTAGCACGCTGCGCCTGATAAATGAGAATACCTACAAAGGAGATACTTTCACGTATATACTGACAGATTCTGTTACCTACAACTATTCGGGCGGGCGTAGCAGCAATATGAAGACAGGCAACCATGCCTACGACACCTTCGCCCTGTACCAACCGGCGCCTAAGAACCGTTATATCCGTACCTACGATGCTGCCAACCGCATACTGACACATAAGCGCCAGCACTACAAAGGTGGGGCATGGCAGGATACTACGCGGTTTTCCTACGGCTACATAGCAGCAAGCATGCAATATGATACTGTACTGACGGAGCAGTGGAATGGCAGCACATGGGTTAGTGATCAGCTGGACAGGTATGGGTACAGCGGCGGTACACAATTAGATACCATCCGCCACCTGAAGCATGACGGCAGTACATGGCAGGAAGCAGCACGCGAGATATACCTGTATAACGGTGGTAATATGACCGAGCACCGCTTCGAGGTGTGGAATGATACACTCATGCAATGGGACGCCTGGCAGCAGGAATTATATCATTATGATGCTGCGAACAGAATAGATACCTACACCGTCAACCGCATAGACCTGCTGACACTGGGGCTGGAGCCGGGCACACGGAAGGTGTATGCCTACGATGGTGCTGGCCGTGTGGCCAGCCATACTTATTACCGCTGGTTTGAGCCCGCCATGCGGTGGGAGGGTTCGGAAGACCATTTATATACATATACCACGGCGGGGGAAATAGATATAGAAACCATCAACAGTTGGGATTTTGCCACACAATCGTGGGGGCCTAACAGGCGGAAGCACTATAGCTATGACCTTTCAGGCAATCTGGCATCTGTAATAGAAAAACGCTATGTGAATTTTGCATTCGTCAATCTCTTCAAACAGGAATGGTTGTATAACAGCCACGACCTTCCTACCGTTTACCGGGTGTTTCAATGGGTAGGTGGAGGTGCGGATTACTGGCGTTCCTACATCGGCTCTCCATCGCAGATAACTTATAAGTATGAAGAAGTGCCCGATGGCATAGCTAGAGTTGTAAAAAGCGATAACCTGCAGTTGTACCCCAACCCCGCTGCCGGGTTTACCAACCTGCAGATAGAGTGGCAGCAGGCATTGCCTTTTACCATAGCGATATATGATGTGCAGGGTAGGGTGGTTTATTATAAATCTTTTGCAGCAGCCAGATTTTTCAACAGTATGTTACCACTGCCGGGGCTGGCAACAGGCAGCTATATTATAAAAGCTGCTAATAGTAACGAAGAAATGACAAAACGACTTGTCATTGCAGGCCAATAAAATATATTTTTGCCAGCTAACGTTATAGATAGGTATGCGCTCCATATTGGTTTACAGTTTATTGGTATTGATGATAGCAACCACTGGTGGTTGTTGTAAAAGGAAGCAGTATTGCGACCTTCAGGAACTAAACATCCTCATCATAGGTTTTGACAGGGGGGCATCGCGCAGCATTATAGTGAAACGCTATGCGCAGTGGGATAATGAGCGTACCAAGGCACTGGATTCAACCCAATATATATATAATGGTACCGCGCCGGTAGTGCCGGGACGCCCCGATACACTGCATTTTAGCGACTATAGCCCTACCAGCGGCCCGCAAAACCGCATTAAAGCAGGCAACGATTGGGTATTGACCCTGCCGGCGGTGAATTACCGTTATCATATTTCAGATATCCGAGACGATGGGCACCATTCTGAAATAGTAAGGTGCAATGATGATGAAACGAAATGTACCAAAGGTATTTCCTCCTTCAATGTAAACGGCAATCAATGGGGAGGCAGCAATTTTTATATAAATAAGTAAACAAAAAATCCCCGATTCCCGGGGATTTTACATTTGAAAACAGGCATAGCCTGAATAAGGTAAAAAAGGGGCTGGCCATTATGATGCCGGTTGTACTGCTTTCTTTTCTGTACGCTTAGCCCTTTGTTGCTGCACGTATACCAG
>DASWWE010000197.1:0-20802 GCA_036406055.1 Flavipsychrobacter sp.
GCAGATGGGTAAATGAGTAATAAACTGTCCCGCAGTGTCCCACTGTCCCATGATATATTGTTTGGGACAGTGGGACAGATGGGACAGTATAGCAAAACAACTGCCCTTGGTATGCCACTCGTGTGTGGAGCAGTGTAGTGGTTTCCGTGGGGTTACATTTCCAGTTCTGCAGTAATAAATTCCTTCGCTCCTTCCTGCCCGTATATATCCAGCCACATAAAGGCATCATCGGTAACAGTAAGTTTAAAATTGAAGAAATCGCAACACAGCCGTTCCGATTTTATAAAAGCCGTTACCATATCCAGCATCTCATCACTACTATTAAATTTATAACTATAGCCATCGTTAAGCTCACGTTTCTCTATTACCTGTAGTTTCAATTTTGCTATTGCTTCTTCCTTACGCTTGCGCAGTTCGGGGCTGGTTAGTTTACAGCTTAGTGCTTTATTATTGTTATCCATCTTTTTGTTTTTTACAGTTTGTTTTTTGCTGCATCCCTTACAGTTTTTTGTGCATTGGGCTGCTACATCTGCATATGCTCCTATACACAGCACCGCAAAAAGCATTATAAACAATCTCATACAAAGTGTTATTTCTGTAAAAGTAAACAGTAGAGTATGCTCTACGGTGTACATTTGTATAGTAAAAAATTTGTTAAGCCATGCTGATAGGGGAACTTTCGAAGCTAACAGGATTTTCAAGGCACACCATACGCTATTACGAAAAGGAAGGCTTATTTAAGCTGGGCAGAAAACACAGGCAGGTAAATAATTACAAAGACTATCCTGAAGATGTGCTGAAAAAACTACTGATAATAAAGAAGCTGAAAGGCTTTGGCTTTACACTAAATGAATCTGCCGACCTGCTGGCTATGATAGAAGAGAACCAGGCATCTTGCAATGCGGTATCGCAAAAGGTGGATGAAAAAGTGCAGGTGATTGATAAGAAAATAGAAGAACTGATGCAGATAAAGCATATGCTGCAAAATGGTGTAGCCCTATGCCTGAATGGCTGCGAACCCGCCGACCAAAATTGTACGATGGTGATACCGTAGCGTTGATTCACATCATTACATCTGTCCCAAGTGTCCCACTGTCCCACACACAGGGAACGGGACAGATGGGACAGTGGGACACTACTCCACCCAATCGTCATTACGAGGAGCGCAGCGACGTGGTAATCTCAAGGCATGAGTGTTTACTCGCGTTGTACTACCCCGCGTTATCGTGAGATAGCCACAGTGCATATCTGCCTTTGCAGATACTCCCTTCGCTATGACGTGTGGTAAGTGAGCATACCCCACCCGCGTCATTGCGACTGCGAGGCACGAAGCAGGAAGCAACCTCGCGAAATGAGTGTCGTTATATAATAAGTGTTGCGCAATAAGTGTTATCGTGAGATTGCCACGTCGTACCTCCTCGCAATGACGAACGTGTTTGTGTGAGGAATAAAAACACAAAATGAAACTGTCCCACTGTCCCGTCCCGGACATTTTGGACAATTATGATTGATTATCAATGCAAAGTGTCCCGTTTTGGTTTTGGGACGGAGTGTATTCAGAAAAGCATAGCATGCAAACCATTTTAGTTGAAACACAGTCTATAGAGAAAACAACCTTATGAAACAACTCCTTTCGCTTCTTTTACTATGCCCTATGCTGGCCATTGCCGACGACAACACGACCCCTACACCCAAACCTAAAGCCAATAAATGGGAAGTGGGATTGAACACCGGTGCTGCCCTGTCCTTTCAAAAGGGATATACATTTCACGACGATGCGCTTTTTGCAGGCCGCAGCAATATAAGCCTGTACCGGAACTTTGCAGGCTCGCAAGTGGGTGCACGTGTAGAAGGTGGCTACAGCCCGCTGGATGAAAGCTGGTATATAGCACCCGAAGTGGTGGTGAATAAGACCATCCGTTTCAACCACCTGTATATATATGGCGGTGGCGGTGTGGGCTATAAAAGAACAGAACATAGCATGCTTACGAGCATATCGTACAGCGGCAATGGGTTTACCACGGGCATACAGGCGGGTGTGGTATATCACCTGGGCAGGCACATCAGTGTGAATGGAGAAGCAGGCATCAAGAGCGAGCAGATGTGGGAAAAGACACAAGCACCCTTCACCCCGGGCAGCGATGCACCCCGTTATCAAACCACCAACTTCAGTGTATATATGCCCATGAGTATAGGCATACGCTATCGTTTTTAGTACGTATCTATAAAAAGTAAAGCAAGCGCATCTGTAATGGGTGCGCTATTTTTTTTTGGTGTGTGTCGTGTTGTGCAAGAATAAGTGTTACGTAAAACCGTGTTATCGTGAGATTGCCACGTCGTACCTCCTCGCAATGACGCGAGTATTTTAGTTACCTCTTAAATATTCACAACTAAACGCACAAATGAGATAACATATCAGAATAGCAATGGAAGTAATGATTGCTACTTTCCTCTTTCCAGCAAATAGTGAGTAGGTTGCTGACATTAGTAATGCTATAAATACAATTGCCCACATTAATACATAGAGATACGCCTGCTGCTTTGAAAGATATGGATGCATCAAAGAAACAGCCTCGGGCTTATCCATGACATCACGATATAAGTTTGCATCGTTTGACATTATATATGCCATTAAGAGGCACAAAAAGTAGGTTATACACAGCCATCCGTAAAAGAATATAACACGTATTGCTTTCATTGCTTCTAATCTAATCAAACTTCACATAACACAAAAGCCGCGGCACAAACCACGGCTTTCTTATTATCTTATTAACCTATTAACCTATTAACCTATTAACTAATCAACCAATCAACCAATCAACCTATCAACTAATCAACTAACGAATATACCCCAGCAGCTTCAGCATGCTTTGGGCGGTTTGTTCTTTGGCATAGAGCCAGTCTTCCAGTTCGCCGTTCTTGTTGCGCTCTACCACTACGTGCTTGGGCGATGGTATCATGCAGTGCTTGATACCTCCATAACCCGCCAACTGGTCTTGGTACGCACCGGTGTGGAAGAAGCCTATATATAGCGGCTCTGCGCCTTTATCCTTATCTATCTTGGGCAGGAACACGGCATTGATGTGCTCCTCACTGGTATAGAAATCGTGGCTATCGCAGGTAAGCCCGCCCAGGTGCACCTCCTGGTATTCCTTATCCCATTTATTTATGGGCAGCATCAGGAATTTTTCACCTATACCCCATGTATCGGGCAGCGTGGTAATGAAAGAGCTATCTATCATATACCATATCTCGCGGTCGTTCTGTTGCTTATCGTCCAGCACGCTGTATATCACCGCACCGCTTTCGCCTACGGTAAAAGAGCCAAACTCGGTATAGATATCCGGCACATCTACCTTGTTCTTCTTACACACTTTCTTGATGTTCGATACTATTTCGTTCACCATGTAGTTGTAATCGTAATCGAAGCCCAGCGAGTGCTTGATGGGGAAACCACCACCTATGTTCAACCCCTTCAGTTCGGGGCATATCTTCTTTAGCTGGCAATACAGGTTCACCACCTTGTTCAGCTCGCTCCAGTAATAGATGTCGTCCTTTATGCCTTTGTTCATAAAGAAGTGCAGCATCTTCAGCTGAAACTTATCGTTGCCTTTTATCTTATCTACATAAAACTCCAGCACATCGCGGCTGCGTATGCCCAGGCGGCTGGTATAGAAGTCGAACGTAGGCTCTTCTTCACTGGCTATGCGCAGGCCTATATTCACGGGGTCTTTACTACGTATCAGGCGCTTGTAATCCTCAAACTCGTTTTTGTTATCCAGTATGGGTATTACATTTTTAAAGCCATCGTTTATGAGGCGGGCAATGCTGCGGGTATATGCTTTGGTTTTAAAACCATTGCAGATGATGATTTTATCCTTCGTTATCTTGCGGCGCTTGTATAGCTGCTTGATGATTTCGATATCATATGCAAAAGAGGTTTCGATATGCACATCGTGCTTCAGCGTTTCTTCTACCATAAAGGAGAAGTGCGAGCTTTTGGTGCAATAGCAGTAGTAATAGTTACCATCGTAACGGTGCTTTTTGATGGCATCGTTAAACATCTTTTTAGCCCTGTTTATCTGCATGCCTATTTTGGGCAGATACGTCAGCTTAAAGGGGGTACCATACTTGTCTATCAGTTTTTTAATATCCAGCCCGTTGAAGTGCAGGTAATTCTCTTTTACATCAAATCCTTCCTGTGGAAAGTCGAACGTTTGGTGGACGAGGTCCGTGTAAGTATTGTTCATCGATACCGAAAAAGCGAGTGGCTAAAACGTTATAAACCCTGTTGTTTGCTTTGAAAAAACAAAAGTAATTATTTGATATGATACTAATCAAAAAAAATATAGACCAGCCCTGTATTGTATGTATGTTTGCACTCTTTCCTACCAATTTTATATGAAGAAAGCATTGCTGCAAATGCACCTCGCTGTGCTGCTGTGGGGTTTTACGGGTGTGCTGGGCAGGGCTATCACCCTTAGCGCCCCTGTGCTGGTATGGTACCGTATGCTGCTTACTGCGCTGATAATGGCGGGCATCCTCTACTACCGCAGGCAATGGGTAAAGATACCCCGCAGGGATATGGGGCAACTGGCACTCATCGGCGGACTGATGGGGCTGCACTGGGTGGCTTTCTACGGGTCTATCAAGTTTGCAAATGCATCGATAGCACTGGTGTGCCTTTCTACGGCCAGTATCTTCACCTCCATCCTCGACCCGCTGGTAAACAAGAGCAAGTACGATATAAAGGAACTGGGCATTGGCGCACTGGCACTGGCGGGGGTGTACCTCATCTACCAGTTTCAGCAGTTTTACGGCCTCGGCATCCTCTTTGGGGTGATAGCCGCGGTACTCAGTTCGGTATTTACAGTGCTCAATAAGCGCATAGCCGGCAAATACCCGGCACGCACTATGGTATATTATGAAATGGGTACAGGCTGGCTGCTCATTACCTTATTGTTACCCCTGCAATTCATATACGAGCCTACTACCCAATTCATCCCCGGTATGATGGATGCGGTATGGCTGGTAGTGCTGAGCCTGTGCTGCACGGTATGGGCACAATCGCTGGCGCTGAATGCCCTGAAGCATATCAGCAGCTTTACGGCTACCCTCAGCGTGAATTTAGAGCCTGTGTACGGTATCTTATTAGCTTTTTTACTATTTCAGGAGAATACAGAACTGCATAGTGGTTTCTTTTGGGGCATGGGGTTAATATTACTTTCTGTAATTTTACAAATGATAAGGCTGCTGAAGCCCGGATTTACTACCACAGGATATGTAAAAGAGAAGAGTGGAATAGATTAGGTACGTACAAGATTTCTTTACGCTTAATATGTGATGTTATGAACAAGTACCTGGAACAACTGCTGGAAATAGAAGGCATAGCAAAGAACGAACCCGCTACCCTGCTGAAAGAAGACAAGGCCATGTGCAATGGCAGGCTCATACTATCGGGCAAGCGGCTGGTATTCATTTGCAATGGGTGTGAAGAACCCGAACTGGATATAGACCTCGATACCATCAACAGCATCAAGCACGAATCTCATTTTGTAGATAACAATATACTGGCCATCACCTACCTGCAATACGAGGCTGCCCGTTTTACCGTCATCAATACCAGCGACTGGGAAAATGCCATAGAAGAACAACGCATGACCCCGCACATAGAGGTAGAGCCTGTGTTTACGCTGAAGTCGTTGAATTAGGGGGAATTCTGTTATTAGTATAAAAGAAAAAAGGGTAAGCCGTAGCCTACCCCAGTTTTTCTTCCAGTTCCATTATCTGTTCAAAGGCTTTATCGTAGTCTTTGTTCATCGCATCCAGCTTAGTGGTTAGTTGCCTGTAGGCTTCATCCACCTTCTGAAATTTATCTTTATTAGAATAGAAAGCAGGGTCTGCCAGTTGTGCTTCCAGTGTAGCCTTTTCTTCTTTCAGCCTGTTCATCTGCTCTTCCAGCTTCTGGAAGGCTTTTTGTTGCTTCTGGTATTCCCGTTGCAGGTCGCGCTGCTCGTTTACATTCAGGGCAGGCTTTTCCTGTTTAGGTTTCTCTACTTTCTTTTCTACTACCGGTGCAGGTGCAGCAGCGCCCTGTTGCTTCATGCGTTTCTCACGGTCTTGCATAAATACCTGCCACTCATCATACGGCCCTTCAAATTCTTTTATCTTCTGGTCTTCTATCCACCATATCTTATTAGCTACCTGGCTGATGAAATACCTATCGTGCGATACCAGTATCAGTGTACCTTCATACTTGTTCAGCGCTTCTATCAGCATTTCTACCGATTGCATGTCTAAGTGGTTGGTAGGTTCATCCAGCATCAGGAAGTTGCCCTTCATGGCTATGGTCTTAGCCAGTGCTACCCTTGCCTTTTCCCCACCCGATAGTACTTTGATGCGCTTGAACACATCATCGCCGCTAAACAGGAAGCAACCCAATAGCTGGCGCAACTCCAGTTCGGTCTTGCCCGTACCGGCACCTTTCATTTCCTCCAGTATCTCGTTCTCTACCGTCAGCGCTTCCAACTGGTGCTGTGCATAGAAGCTTTCCTCTACATTATGCCCTTCCTTACGTTCGCCATCAAAGGTTTCCCTACCGGCTATGATGCGCAGCAGGGTCGATTTACCTTTACCGTTCGCACCTATCAGGGCTATCTTATCGCCACGCAGTATCTCTGCACTGGCATCTTTCAGTATCGTCAGGTCGCCAAAGCTCTTGCTTACACCTTTCAGGGTATTAATGATCTTACCCGGCTGCACCGCCACATCAAAGTTGATGTTCATCACGGGCACACTACCATCGGGAGATTCTATACGTTCCAGCCTGTCCAGTTTCTTCATAGCACTCTGTGCCTGTGCTGCCTTACTGGCCTTTGCTTTAAAGCGTTCTATAAAGCGCTCCTGCTGGCGTATATAGTCCTGCTGGTTTTCAAAAGCACGTTGCTGCAGTTCCATACGTTCTACCTTTTCCTTCTGGTAGAAGGTGTAATTGCCGCTGTACTGGTGCAGGTCTTGCTGCCATACCTCTACTATCTTGGTCACCATCCTATCCAGGAAATACCTGTCGTGCGATACGATGACCACACTACCGGGATAACCAATCAGATAACGCTCCAGCCATTCAATAGACGGAAGGTCAAGGTGGTTGGTAGGTTCATCGAGTAGCAGCAGGTCGGGGGCTTGCAGCATCATCTTTGCCAATAGCACACGCATACGCCATCCACCGCTAAACTGGTTGTAAGGGCGTTGCAGGTCGGCGGTAGAAAAGCCAAGCCCTTCCAATACCTCTGCACTACGGTGCTCCATTTCATAGCCACCTGCTACTTCAAAGTCGTGCAGGGCATGGCTGTAATCATCCAGCAATTGGGCATCATCGGGTTTTGTTTCCAATTCCTTCATAATGCGCTCCATTTCTTTCTCTACCTCGTGTGCTTTTTCAAAAGCCGTCATGGCCACACTCAGTATCGAATTATCTGTAGAAAAGCTAAGTAAGTCCTGGTTGAAGAACCCTATGGTTACATCTTTGGGTTTATTGATAGTACCTGCATCGGGTGTATACTCCCTGGTTATCAGCCTCAGCAGGGTCGATTTGCCTACACCATTGCTGCCCACAAGGCCTATACGTTCGCCTGTGCCTATCTGCCAGCTGGCATCTTCCAGTATCGTCCTTGCACCAAAGTGAAATGAAATATTTTGTAATGCGATTAACATAAGTGAACAAAATTACAATCCTTACGTTTAGCATTTGTGCTTCTTGTATTTTTGCGTGTAACTTTTTTTCAGTGCGATATCATATCACATTATTTCTGCTCATGTCTTTGCTCATTACTGCCTGTGGCAGAAGGGCAACTACGCATAAGGAAATACATGCACCCGTGAGCCAGCTGGATGCCGATGGCACGCAAAAACTGGTAGCGGTGATAGAAGCGTATTACAAACTGAAAGATGCACTGGTAGCCGATGATGTAGCCATGGCAGATGAGCATACCCTGCACCTGGTAACAGCCGCCAACAACCTGACTACGGGCGATAGCATGGTAAGTGTAACCCTACAAGCAAGAAAGGACACACTCATCAATGCCTGCAAAGCCATGCTGGAAGCTAAGAACGAGAACATAGAGGTAAAACGCATTTACTTCAGGCAGGTATCAGATGCGGTATATGCCATCAGTGCAGCGGCCAAACTCAGTAATGCAGGAGTGTACCGCCAATACTGCCCTATGGCGTTTAATGATGAAGGTGCTTATTGGCTCAGCAATAGCAGGGAAATACAAAACCCCTACTTTGGCAGGAAGATGGAAGAATGTGGCGAGGTAACCGATTCGCTTTAAACAAGAACGTACTATTTACTATTAGAAACAACATATATGCCATATAAGAAACACATCGCACTATCCCTTACCATGCTGCTGCTAGCATTGCCTATGCTATTGCTGGCACAAAAGAAGATAACACTGAGCGGTTATATACGCGATGCATCGAGCGGTGAGGCAATGATAAGCGCTACTGTATTCGTAAAAGAGCTGTCGCTGGGTACGGAAACCAATACCTATGGCTTCTATTCCATATCAGTTCCCGCAGGCACTTATACGGTTATCTATTCTTATGTAGGTTTTGCTACCCGCACAGAAAGCCTCACATTAAGCGACGATAAGAAAATGGATATAGACATGCAAAACATGTCGGTAATGAAGGAAGTAGAAATAACCAGTACCCGAAGGGATGAAAATGTAAAGGGTACGCAAATGGGTACCATCAGCATATCGGCAGAAAAGATAAAGACACTACCTGTAATATTTGGTGAAACAGATATACTGAAAGCATTACAACTAATGCCGGGCGTACAAAGCGCAGGTGAAGGCAATTCAGGCTTCTATGTACGTGGTGGTGGCCCCGACCAGAACCTGATAATACTGGATGATGCCGTGGTATATAATACCGGTCACCTGTTTGGCTTCTTCTCTGTGTTCAATACCGATGCCATTAAGAATGTAACCCTCATAAAAGGTGGTATGCCTGCTAATTATGGTGGCCGTTTATCTTCGGTAGTAGATGTATCGATGAAGGAAGGCAACATGAAGGAGTATCATGCGGAAGGTGGTATCGGGCTCATAGCTTCCCGCCTTACGGTAGAAGGGCCATTGATAAAAAAGGATAAGGGTTCTTTCATGTTATCGGGCAGGCGCACCTATATAGATGTATTGGTAAAGCCATTCGTAACAGGACCACTATCTGGTTCGGGCTACTATTTCTACGATGCTAATTTGAAAGCTAACTATAAGATAACAGAGAAAGACCGCATCTATGCCAGCGGTTATTTCGGCAGGGATAAGTTCAAATTCCGTAGCGGCAGTGGCAACTTCAATGCAGATATACCCTGGGGCAACAGTACAGCCACCCTGCGCTGGAACCACCTGTTCAATAATAAACTATTCCTGAATGCTACGGCTGTGTATAACGACTACCAGTTCTCCTTTGGTGCAGGCCAAAATGATTTCGAGGTAAAGCTATCATCGGGTGTACGCGACTGGAATGGAAAGGTAGACCTGGATTATTATACCACATTCAATCATAAGATAAAGACGGGTATTGCTTATACGTATCACAAATTTATACCTAACCAGGTATCGGGCCGCAGCGGACAAACAGAACTGAAACCCAATAATGCCCTGATAAAATATGCACATGAAGGTGGTGTTTATATCATGGATGATTTTGAACCTACCAAGTGGCTGCGGGTAAATGCAGGGCTTCGCTATTCATGGTTCGGGCAGATAGGGCCTTATACCCAATACCAATATGACATCAACCAGAAGAAAAGCGATAGCTCCGTATATGATGGTGGCGATTTAGTAAAAACATATGGCGGGTTAGAGCCACGCCTGAACCTGCGTTTCGATATCAATGATAATTCATCCATCAAAGCCAGTGCAGCCAAGGCATACCAATACATACACCTGGTATCGAACAATGGTAGTACCCTGCCTACCGACCTATGGGTACCCAGCACCTTCTACGTGCAGCCACAGATGGCATGGCAGTATTCATTAGGGTATTTCCGCAACTTCCTTGACAATAAGATAGAAGCATCGGTAGAGGTGTATTACAAGGATATGAAGAACCAGATAGAATACCGTGAGGGTTATATACCATCTACCCTGCAAGACCCGGAACTGGATTTTGTATTTGGTAAAGGTGAAGCATATGGGGCCGAGTTTTTTGTAAATAAAACGAAAGGCAGGTTTACAGGCTGGATAGGTTATACACTGGCATGGACTTACCGTACCTTTAAAGACCTGAACAAAGGCAACCGCTACCCTGCCAAGTACGACCGTCGTCACGACCTATCGCTGGTAGCTACTTATGAAGCATCTCCTAAATGGACATTATCCGGTGTGTTCGTATTTGGTTCGGGCAATGCCATTACCCTGCCTACCAATTACTACTTTATAGACCAGCAGATAGTACCTGAGTATAGCGACCTGAATGCATATCGTTTGTTTCCATACCACCGTTTAGACCTTTCAGCTATATATAAGCCCAAGCCTAAGAAAAAACGCAAATGGGAAAGCAGTTGGGCCTTCTCTATATACAATGTGTATAGCAGGCAAAACCCTTATTTCCTGTACGTAGATACCCAGGGCGATGTATCGCAAGGGGTGAAAGCCAAGGTAATGCAGGTGTCTATTTTCCCGATACTACCAAGTATTACTTATAATTTTAAATTCTAAATGATTAATTAGCACTAAAGCCTTATTTTTATGCATCCCGGCAACCCATTGGTGGTTGCTATGGATGCAAACAAAAACCCCTTCCACCAAACCAAACACAAAGAAGCAAGCATCTAAAGTATATATAGTTGATGCTGAAATTATTATAAGGGCTTAACTTAAAAATATTTAGAAACTTATTATAATTTTAGGAGTGGTATCCATAACTTTGCGCGCCATTTCATAACAACGTTCTCTCTTATCCTCTATATGTAACAGAAGCCCCGTTTTTACGGGGCTTATTTTTTTGTGGTATCTTTCGTACCGGAGCATACCTATACTTGATGAAGGCGGACAAGAAAGAACGGGAACTATTACACTCAGCCATAGACGGTTGGCTATCCGAATGTAAACTGTCGCCACAACAGGCTACTGACCTGAAGGATAGTATAGAACCGGAAGATAACAATCACCAGGTAGCGCAGTATTTCTTCTTTATCTCCATATCATGCATACTGTTATCGTTCGGTGCCATATTTATAGACGATAAGTGGCTGGAAAGGGTAAAGAATTACTTCTCGCTCAATAACCTGTTTATTGCCATCACATTCACCATACTATCTGCAGCATGGTTTGTACTTATATACAGGAAGCGCCGGAATTACAGCAAGGCGGTATTCGAGGTATATAGCACCGCAGGCTCGTTATTAGCCATCACAGCATTGGCTTACTACTGTAAGGATATAGGCTTTGGCCCCAAGTATTCCGGTTTCCTGCTGGCGGTATCTGTGACACTGTTTACACTCTCACGCATACTGCAATCGAATGCCATGTGGTTGGGCGGCATAGCAGCACTGATGGGTTGGTATGGTGCCTTTGCTGAATGGCAAAGCAGTCGAGACCTGTTTTTAGGCATGAACTATCCTGTACGTTTTTCTGTATTCGGGTTGATAATTGTACTGTTATCCTTCGCTCAAAAGAAGATACTATCTATAACCACGACACACAGGCATACATACTTCGCTGGGCTTATCATATTGCTCACGGGCTTATGGGGTGTGTCTATATTCGGCAATTATAACAGCCTTGATGCATGGGCGCAGGTAAGGCAAACACAGGTTATAGCATACGCCATACTCTTTGCAGCCGTAGCAGGTTCATTTTTTTATTACGGCATTAAATACAAGGATGATGCTACACGTGATATAGCATTGGTAGCTTTATTACTGAACCTTTATTCCCGCTACTTCGAGTTTTTCTGGGATACCACTAATAAGGGTATCTTCTTCCTGATATTAGCTATATCGTTCTGGTTTATTGGTCGCAGGATAGAAAAGTATAAACGTAAGCAACATACTAAGCAGATACATACTCGTTAAGCCACACCTCGGTAGTAACCAGTTGCCATAGTTTGGAGAAGTACACGCCTTCATTGCGGCGCTGCCACCATTTCTCTATGGTCACATTATCAAATATCCCACGTTGTTTCAATCTATCCAGTTGCATACGTGCATACTGTTGTATCACATCGGCATTTTGCATCCATTCGTTCAGCGGCAGGTTGAAGCCCTTTTTGGGCATATTCATATTTTCTTTGGTAATGTAGCGCTCTGCCACCTTGCGCAATAACGGCTTTGTAGTAACACCATCAAAACGAATGTGCATAGGCAGGTTAGCCACCCATTCTATCAGTTCATGGTCTAGGTAGGGATAACGCACTTCAAGGCTATAGCGCATCGCGCTCATATCATCGCGATATACATGGTGCGCACCTATGTAATAGGCAAGGTCGTAATAGTATAACGATTCGGGGCTGTTACGAGTACGTATATCAGCGTTGGGCAGTAACGCATCGGCACGTAAAAACGGTTTATCCGTTAGCTGCTTTATTTCAAATGGCCGCATGCCCATCCTCGCATTGATGAAGTACTTGAATACGGTATCGAGGTCGAAGTAATTCTTCACCTTGCGTAGGTAATCATTCACACCCGGCACTAATGCCTGCAGGAAGAATAGCTTTTTACGCTGCTCCCATTTCTTATAGTCGAGATAATGATTGTAACCACCAAACACTTCATCTGCACCCAATCCATTCATCACCACTTTATAGCCTTCCCTGTGCAAATAGGCAGATGATGCAATGGCCGGTTCGAGGTTTACATACGGTTCTTCAAAATGCCGCAGGTCGCTATCCAGCGTATCTATTACATCTTCCGGTTTTATAAGGTGCACATGCTGATGAATGCCCAGCATCTTAGCCATAGCGATTGCCTGTGGCAACTCATCCATACCCTGCCCTGTACCATCAAAGCCTAAAGAATAGCAATGAAAGTCGCTATGTTGACGGGCACAAATAGCGGTAATGGTAGTAGAATCTACCCCACCACTCATCAGCGATGTTACCGGTACATCAGACCGCAACTGCATGGTCACAATACTTTGCAGCTTGCTATCCAGGAAGGCGACAGCCTCCGAGGGTGTAATATCTACCGGTGTTTGATTGACAGGAATACTCCAGTAGCGCTCTACACGTGTAGTAGCTTTCTGCATATCTACCACCATATAGTGTGCCGGCTGCAGCGAGTGTATGTTTTCAAAACAAGTGTACGGAGATGGTGTAGTTTGCAATTGATAATTGGCAAATAACCCCTGCCAGTTTACCGATGTATTTACCAGTCCACTCTTCAATATGGCTTTCATTTCAGATGCCCATACCAAACATGTATCAGTTGCATGATAGAACAGTGGTTTAATGCCTAACCTATCGCGCGCTATCAGTACTGTGTGTTTCTGCTTATCATACACCGCAAATGCAAACATGCCATTCAGCCTTTGCAGCACATCTATACCCCAGTGGCGATAACCATGCAGTATCACTTCCGTATCTGTTTCACTGGTGAATGCATAACCTGCCTTTACCAGTTCATGCTTCAGCTCTTTATAGTTATATATCTCCCCATTAAAGGTGATAGCTACGTTACCATCTTCTGTTACCATAGGCTGGTGCCCGCAGTGCGACAAGTCGATAATAGACAACCTGCGAAAGCCTAAGAATAACGAAGCTGCGGCGGCAGATGAGATAGACGCATATTGTTGTTTAATAGCAGCAACCGTATCTGCACCGGTATAGGAAATGAGTGTATGTGCTGCATCAATAGCTATATACCCTTCATCATCGGGCCCACGGTGGCGTATGGCATTGTTCATTTGCTGTATTGCCCCGGGTGCTATTGTATCCTTAAACCTTATGATGCCTGTAATGCCACACATGCGGATGGAAATTTAGCCATAAAAGCCGGCTCAAAAAAACTATTGCCACAAATAGGCTAATATTGCGTTCTGAATTTGTTATAGATGGCGCGGTATTTTTTAGAGGTAATGTATGATGGCACTGCTTTTCACGGCTCTCAGTTGCAGGGCGATATACCAACCGTGCAACGGGCTGTGAATAGTGCACTCTCTACCCTGCTGCGTATGCCCATAGAAACCTTTGGCGCCAGCCGTACAGATGAAGGCGTGCATGCCCGTGCTAATTTTTACCACTTCGATACAGAAGAAACCCTGCACGATGCCTTTATATATAAACTGAATGCTATACTGCCCCCTGCGGTAAGTGTGCAGGCTATGTACCTTGCCAATAACCCGGAACTGAATGCGCGTTTCGATGCTATATCGCGTCAGTACAGGTATCGTATATATGCCCATAAAGACCCGTTCCTTTTAAATCGTGCGTTGCATTATCCGTATCGTATAGATGTAAGTAAGCTGCATGAAACAGCTGCTATCATAAAGGAGTATACTGATTTTGAAAGCTTCTCTAAACGTAATACGCAAACCTTTACATTCAGGTGTACCATATTCCAATCGTATTGGGAAGAGCAGGGCGAAGAACTGCATTATGTAGTGGAAGCCAACCGCTTTCTACGTGGTATGGTACGAGGACTGGTAGGTACACAATTACAAATAGCACGTGGCAGGGGCACCATACAGGATTTCAGGAACATTATAGATGCCAGAGATTGTACAAAAGCATACTTCAATGTAGCCGGCCACGGGCTGTATCTTGAAAAGATAACCTACCCGGAAAACACACTAACAGAAATTAAGGATAAACGAGGTTAAGCCAGATTCGCTAAGCTACGGTTAATGATATCCACGCTTTCGTCCACTTGTTCTTTTGTAATAATAAGTGGTGGTGCAAAACGTATCTTATCACCATGTGTAGGTTTGGCCAGCAATCCGTATTCTTTCATTTGCAGGCACAGGTCCCAGGCAGCTTCTTTATTATCATGTTTGATGACAATAGCATTCAGCAAACCTTTACCACGTACCAATGAAATATTCGGGTGATTCAGTGCAGTAAGCTGGTCACGCAGATATTGACCTTGCACCGCAGCATTTTCAGCCATCTGCTCATCTTTCAATACCTGCAGCGATACCATAGCCACCTTACAAGCCAGCGGGTTACCACCATAGGTAGAACCATGCTCACCAGGCTTTATGGTCAGCATGATCTCATCATCGGCCAGTACGGCAGATACAGGCATAACGCCCCCCGCCAGGGCTTTACCCAATATCAGTATATCAGGATGCACATTTTCATGATCGCAAGCCAGCATTTTACCGGTACGTGCCAGCCCGGTCTGTATCTCATCGGCTATGAACAATACATTTGCTTCCTTACACATAGCTGCCGCTTTAGAAAGGTAGCCTTCATCAGGCACTACCACACCAGCTTCACCTTGTATAGGCTCTACCAGGAAGCCGGCCACATTCTTATCCTGCAAAGCAGCCTGTAGCGCAGCAATGTTGTTGTATTCTACTACTTCATAACCCGGCATGAAAGGGCCGAAGTTGATACGCGAAGAAGGATCGGTACTGAATGAAACCACATTCAATGTACGGCCGTGAAAGTTTTGAGCACAAACAATGATCTTCGCTTTATTTGCTTCTATACCTTTTACTTCGTATCCCCAACGACGTGCCAGTTTCAATGCTGTTTCTACAGCCTCTACACCGGTATTCATCGGCAATACCTTATCATAACCAAAGTAATTGGTAATGTATTGTGCATACTCTCCCAGCAGGTCGCTGTGAAAAGCACGGGAAGTAAGTGTCAGTTTCTGCGCCTGCTCTATAAAAGCCGCTATTATCTTAGGGTGACAGTGCCCCTGGTTCACTGCCGAATAACCTGAAAGGAAATCGAAATAGCGTTTATCATCTACATCCCACACGAAAACACCGGAACCTTTTGACAATACCACCGGTAAAGGATGATAATTGTGGGCACCGTATTGTTCTTCCAGTTGAAGATATTTCTGCGTTAATGGAGATATAGAAGATGTTGCAAGCATGCAACGAAATTACGAATTAATAGTCGATTTCTCCATTTCGGGCAGTGCTACAGGTGTATATGCATTCATAAGGGACAGGTCGAGAATGGTACTGGTATTGTCTTCCGACCTATAAAACATCGGTTTGAACTTAGCACCAAACACCATTTCGCCAAACCTGTACGAGGTACGCTGCTGCACAATATTTGAAAAATGGTCATCAAACCCTTTCAGAAAATACAATACTTCTATATCAGATTCAGCGAATTCTTCTTCGGTAATGCCATACAGTGGGCTATCCTCATTTATCATATGCACCAATGTCCAACTAAGGGCTAGGGAATTTATCTTACTTATTTCCAGCGGCAACGAATAGAAACGACGTACACGCTGCCCATCTTCATACACATATAGCGATACGGTAACCAACGCTTCTACATCTGTCAGGTGGTTATTCTTATAGGTGGCTACTCTGGCCATTAACGCCCTGCCTCCTTTGTGTGGGGTTACCAGCATGTTCTCACTAAACATCATATAGGCACGCGGACGGGTAAAACGCCCGTACAGCAAGCCGGTAACCAGTGCAAAAGATAAAATACCTAAGAACGATTCTAACGATGCTACCACATTGGCTTTCAATCCCGACGGGCTGATGTGACCATAGCCAACGGTGGTGAGCGTTTGAGAACTGAAAAAGAATGCCTGTTCAAAATTGCTGAGCATATCATTTTCGGGGATGATGCCTTTCAGGTTTTCAACACCTATCAGTATATATATGGATGCAAAAATGACATTCAGCGTGGTATAAAACATGAATACCGTTAGCAGGAACTTGCCGCGCGACATACGCAGCAGGCTATGGTACAGGCTCAGGCGTTCCCAGAAGGGAATACCCGTTTTGTGCAGGTTGATGCTGCCGTCCTTATTGGTAAGGCGGCCGCCTTCAGTTTGGTTGCTGGTACTGAAACCCGTATTGGTTATTGCTTCAAACTTTTTTCTACGCGTTGCCATATATCCGTTTCACTGTTTTGAACTCAATAATGAACGTAACCAGTGCTGTAATGATGGTAAGAATCACGCCCCAAATTAAAACAATTTGTGACTCGAAAACAGTTGACAACCAGTAATGAATACTTATAAATGCAATAGCAAAAATGATAAGCTTTGTGCACCAATTTGTTACAGGCAACAGTCTATACCATTGCACGCCAAGAATATGAGATGTATGGTACAGGTAATATGCCGCTTGAATGTAGGTACTAACCACAAAGCTCAAAGCAACGCCGGGCAAACCCATTAATAAATATAGCGGGTACATCAGTATGCAGGCTAATACCATATCCAGTACGGCACCTTTATTTATCAGTTTGCCCTTATGCTTGTTTTGCAGCACCACTGTAAAGTTGCAGGCACGCAATGGCAACACCAATATCGACATCAGGAAAATGGGGACTGATGCTTCATACCTGTTGGTTAGTATTACAGTAAACAATTCGTACCGGAAACATACCAGGAAGAAAAACACAGGGAATACTAAGGCAGATAGTATCCTTGCTGTTTTATTCATTACCACTACCGGTGCATCTTCAGCCTTATCTGCCGATAGTTGCATAAGCGCAGCCCCGCCTACCGCACCTAATAAGATGGGAAGAAAAGGCACATCCTGCGAACCATTGTAGTATATAGCCGATACACTTTCTGCCAGTAAAATGGAGATGATAAACTTATCGATGTATTTGAAAACTATTTGCAGCACATCATACAACCCCATGTGCAGCCATAAGTTGCGTATGCTTTCTATTGCAATTTCAGTAGCCGGTTGATAATGCTTTTTCACATTGCCATTTACCCATACAGCGCACACCAGCAGCTTCACTACATATAGCAGCAACAATGCCACAAAAAGCCAATTAAAAGACAATATGCCCGTCAAGAACACGTAGTGTATCAATAAGAACACCAACATATGCAGCATATTCATAACTACAATGCCTTTCAGGTAACGAAATGCAAGTAGTATAGACTCTGCTATTACCGTAAACGAATAAACCACCAGGAAAACAATGGATACAGGTAAGGATATCTTATCTGCCTGCAGCCATGCGAATACCATACCGAGTAGTATAACCCATATTGACAACTGTATATATTGCTTCGTTTTGAATCGCTTGATGATTGCAGCTAAAACATCGGGGGTATATGTAAACAGGAAACTCTGCAACCCTAATGCGCCTAAAGTGCTTAGTAACAATAACTGTACCCAGAAATTCTGATAAGCTCCATATGTATCCGTATCCAATTGACGCGAGAAGAATATCAGCACAAGCGTATTGGCCAGTGTCGGAAAGAACCTGGTCAGGAAGATCCATACAGTATTACCTGTAAACGTATTAACTTTTGCTTTTTGCGAAAGCATCACATTCTGTTTTGTTCAGGGTACGTATTATCCGTGCAGGGTTACCGGCTACTACACAATATCCTTCTTCAAAACTCTTGGTAACAATGGCACCGGCACCTACTATAGTAAAATCGCCCAGCTTCACACCCGGCAATACCGTAGCCCCTTTGCCAAACCAGCAAAACCTGCCTACCTGTATCGGTGGATGCTTGCTGTAAACATCATTATTCACAAAATCGTGGTTGGAAGATATAAGCCCCACATTCGGGCCCAGGTTGGTATAGTCTCCTATCACAACCCCGTTATTAGCATCTATGTATACACCAGGAGAGTCGCCCGGGTATACCTCTTTGCCACGCGTTATATTTTGTGGACAATGAATGGTACTGGTGTGGTGAATAGCCCATGTCACATCTGCATTCTGACGTAGTATTTTGCGAAACAGGAAATCAGTAAGGTAAAACCCCATACTCATTTCGCTCCGTAGCCCTAAGGCTTTCTTTATACTACGCCCTACCCCCATCTATACCGTTTCTTCTTTTTTACCGGGCCTTATCAGCCTGAATAAAGAAAACCCGCACAAGCCTATCAACAGCAGCGATGTGATACCCGCTATCCTATCATATTTATAGAATGTTTCAGGATGGAATTTGAATTCTATTTTGTGTTCACCGGCCGGTACTTTTATCGCCCTTAACAAGTAGTTAGCCTTAATAATCGGTGTTTCTTTCCCATCCACATATGCCTTCCAGCCATACGGATAATAAATGTCAGCAAACACGGCCAAGCCATTCTGGCTGTTTTTAGATTGGAAGGTCAAATCGTTCAGGCCATATTTGGTAAGCATAATTTTAGCGGCGCTATCCTTACCAAAGTTATAGTTGTCCAGTTCATTCTTGAAGGTATTGCGTATTACAGCCGTATTTTTAGAATTGAAAGCATTGGCTACCTCTGCTGTGTCACCCAATTTCTTGGCATTCAGTGCCATTATTTCTTCATCGGCCGTATTTGCCCATTTCACTTCATTTACAAACCAGCCGTTACCATTGGCGGTTGCATTGGGTGCTGCTACAGGTGCGTTGCCACTATTGAAGATGATGTATTTCGTATTCAACATATTCAATACTTCTGTATTGAATGAACCGCTCATATGCACATCTATCATATCCTGGTATGCTTCCATTTTAGCAGGGCTATAACCACCTATGCATTTATGGAAATATGCCTGTGTAGCATCGTTATATGGGTCAGTTGAAATATCCAGTACGCGATAATAAGGGTCTTTATCAGCCAATATCTGTTGGTCTACCGGGCGTGGTGTCACGGTCTCAATCTCATCTTTTTCTACAAATTTATCTTCTGTCAGGTAATGACGGGCAACTGACATGATGTCTATTGCTATCAGCAGCACCATGCCACCAATAACCATTTTCACGTCTTTCAGTTTATCTTTCAGGTATGCCCATAGCAAGCCACCGGCCAGCAGTATATATACAGCACTTGTCAGTGCGCTCTTGGTAGCCAATGCCTGGCGATCTTCGCGCAGCGCATCTACCAGTTGTTGCCTGTATTGTTCCGGAAACTGTTTATCGGCAGCACCTGTAAAGTCGAAGAACATGCTGCCTCCGAAAGCTAATACGATACACAAACCGGCAGTAATGCCCAATGCTATTTTCAGTTTTTTCAATAGCTCTTCTTTAGGCTGATTACCATAAACGATCTCCTGCAATCCCCACAAGCCCAGCACAGGAAATAACAGTTGAGCAATAGCCAGTACCATAGATGGTGTACGGAACTTATTGAGCAATGGCAAAGTATCGAACAGGAAATAGTTCAATGCCGGGAAGTGCTTGCCCCAAGACATCATGATAGACAAGGCACACGCAGCAACAATCCACCATTTGTGCGGACTGCGCACTACCATAATACCCAGTACAAATAAGAAACATATGATGGCACCAAAATATGTAGAAGCACCCAGGAACGGTTGAGGTCCCCAATATAAAGGTGCGGTACTCATTTGTCCGCCGGTTACTTCAGCAAATTTTTCCGCCGACTCGATAGGCGCTCCACTACCACCACCATAGAGGTAAGGTATCATCAGGCAGAAGGTTTCACCTATGGAGTTACTCCATCTGAAAGCATATTCCTTATCCAGGCCGCCAGATTTTTTGCCCTCATCGTGCTTTACAAATGTCAGTTCACTTTGCCCGCCACGCATGGTAGATTTATTATATTCTGCAACCGACATAACTAATTGCAGACTTACGCTACATGCCAATCCTGCAACTACCAATGCAACACCGGAAGAAATGAAGAATTCTTTTACTTTACCCTGTCTAACAGCAATGACGAATAA
>DASWWE010000198.1:0-7381 GCA_036406055.1 Flavipsychrobacter sp.
AATGCAATTTAGCGGGCTTAGTGTTACATATATATCGTCTGCCTTAGCAATGGCAAACCACAGAAAAAAAACAAAGGTATATATATACTTCATGACATTAGTTTATCTGTACGGCTGCAGTTTGCAGCCGTACAGCAATTAATAATCATTAACAGTTATGGTTCATCTACAAAATTACATCTACTGTTTTCGGTGGTACTACATCTGCAATACAATACTAGAGATTGCAATTCGTAATTTTACCCAGTTTTTTTCACAGGTTTTTTAATATGTCCTTTCAAAGTTCGACCCATATTGACAAAGAATTTAAATGACAATATATTTTTTGTCATCTCAAAAATAAAATTTTGCTCATTTAATCACTTTTTCCCTTACCTTTGCACTCCAATTCTCATATTGCTCTTATTAAGGTTGCATTTGGGAGAATAGGCCGGAGTTAATACTCTGGTAATTCGTTAAAACCAAAAAGATTAAAAAATGGCTAAAGAAATTACTGGCTATGTGAAGCTGCAATGTAAAGGCGGCCAAGCCAATCCGGCACCTCCGATAGGCCCTGCATTGGGTTCTAAAGGTGTCAACATCATGGAGTTCTGCAAGCAATTCAACGCTCGCACTCAAGACAAAATG
Source organism: Flavipsychrobacter sp. (assembly GCA_036406055.1). GTDB lineage: Bacteria > Bacteroidota > Bacteroidia > Chitinophagales > Chitinophagaceae > Polluticoccus. The sequence goes on from DASWWE010000198.1 coordinate 628, forward strand.
GGTAAAGTATTACCTGTACTGCTTACAGTTTTCGCTGATAAGTCCTTCGAGTTTGTAATTAAAACCCCTCCTGCTGCTGTACAATTGATGGAAGCTGCTAAGATCCAGAAAGGTTCTAAAGAAAGCAACCGTAACAAAGTAGGTAAGGTAACCTGGGCTCAGGTAGAAGAAATTGCCAAAGACAAAATGGCTGATCTGAACTGCTTTACGCTGGATAGCGCCATGAAAATGGTTGCCGGTACTGCGCGCAGCATGGGTCTGACAGTTGATGGCGCTGCCCCCTGGAATAATTAATCCATTGGTTCACCTTATTCAAAATCATTGTAGCAATGGCAACAATCACTAAAAAAAGAAAAGCGGTAGACGCTAAAGTTGATAAAAACAAACAATACTCACTGGGCGAAGCTGCAGCAATGGTAAAAGACCTGAACTGCACAAAATTCGATAGCTCTGTTGACGTACACATCCGCCTGGGTGTAGACCCTAAAAAAGCAGACCAGGCTATCCGCGGTACTGTAAGCCTGCCACACGGTACAGGTAAAACAAAACGCGTACTGGTACTTTGCACGCCAGATAAAGAAGCTGAAGCGAAAGCTGCCGGTGCCGACTTCGTAGGCTTGGATGAATTCGTTCAGAAAATTGAAGGTGGCTGGACAGATATAGATGTAATTATCGCTACACCTGCTGTAATGCCTAAAATAGGTAGGCTGGGTAAAGTGCTGGGTCCTCGTAACCTGATGCCTAACCCTAAAACAGGTACAGTTACTAACGATGTAGCAACAGCTGTAAACGACGTAAAAGGTGGTAAAATAGCTTTCAAAATTGACAAAGCCGGTATCATACACGCTTCCATCGGCCGCATCTCTTTTGAGCCTAACAAAATAGCTGAAAATGCACAGGAACTGATAAACACCCTGGTACGTATGAAGCCCGCAACGGCTAAAGGTACATACCTGAAAGGTATCAGCATGGCTTCTACAATGAGCCCCGGCATAGCTATAGACACTAAGAGTGTAGCTTAATTTGTGTGAACGAAAGGTATTTTAATCCCTTAAAAAAAATTTTGAAATGACACCAGCTCAAAAACAAGAAGTAATAGAAGTACTGAAGGAGAAATTCTCTCAGTACAACAATTTCTATATCACAGATACAGAATCGCTGAACGCAGCACAAGTGAGCACCCTGCGCAGGCATTGCTTTGATAAGCAAGTAGAGATGACGGTAGCTAAAAATACCCTTATCCGCAAAGCCCTGGAAGCTCTGGATGCTGAAAAATACAGCGGCATTATGGATTCTCTGCACAACGTTACAGCGTTAATGTTTAGCGAAAGCCCTAAAGAGCCCGCTCTGATCATCAGCTCTTTCCGTAAGGCAAACAATAATGAAAGGCCTGCACTGAAGGCAGCTTTCATCAACGGTGATGTATTCGTTGGCGATAACCAACTGACTGCACTTACCAACATCAAAACCAAAAACGAGCTTATCGGCGAAGTTATCGGTTTGCTGCAATCTCCTGCAAAACGCGTTATCGCAGCATTGCTGCATAATGCAGAAAAAGGTGGTGAAGCTGCTGAAACACCTGCCGCTGAAGCGCCTGCTGCTCCTGAAGCACCGGCTGCTGACGCTCCTGCAACAGATGCACCTGCTGCAGAATAATATACCGGCCGGGTACAAAACGGCACATTAAACATTGGCTTCCAAGTCACGATATAAATCAATTTTAAAAAACAACAATTAAAACATTATAACAATGGCAGACATTAAAGCATTAGCCGAATCATTAGTAAACCTGACAGTTAAAGAAGTTCAGGAACTGGCTGACGTATTGAAAGCAGATTATGGCATAGAGCCAGCTGCTGCTGCAGTAGTAGTAAGTGGCGGTGGCGACGGTGCTGGCGCAGCTGCTGCTGAGAAAACATCTTTCGATGTTATCCTGAAAAGCGCAGGTGCTTCTAAACTGAACGTGGTTAAAGTTGTAAAAGAACTGACTGGCCTGGGTCTGAAAGAAGCAAAAGAACTGGTTGACGGTGCTCCAAAACCAGTAAAAGAAGGCGTTAGCAAAGGTGAAGCTGAAGATCTGAAAGCTAAACTGACTGAAGCTGGTGCTGAAGTTGAAATAGCTTAATCTTATACAGATTATAGAAGAAAAGCCCCTCTTACGAGGGGCTTTTCTATTTTATTACCTTCTCTAAGCCAGTGCCATAAACTAAAAAAAATTACAATTACGTTATTAACCTGTGTTTCAGTCAATAACAATTATAGGTAACTTGCCGCCCAGCACATGAATCATCAGCATATTAAAAGACATAGTGGCTATACATTCCTGGTTTTATCAACGGTATTATCGTTACTGCCCTCTATTATATTTTCACAACAGTTTGTAGGCCTTCCGTCTACAGATTATTCTGCTATACATCAAGTACCACTCAATCCGGCCTGGGTCAATAGCTCTGATAACGGTACAGAGTTCATGGCATTCTCATTTAGTGCACTGGCTGGTACCAATGCTTACCAGTTCAAGCGTAAATGGGTACTGGATGGGTTTAACGGGAAAGCCAGAGAAGGCAAAGACTATTTTGCCAATACCAGCCGTAGAATGAAGCATATGTGGGCCAATTTCGATATTATGGGGCCTGCCGTATCCTTCAAGTATAAAGAAGAGCACCATATAGGCGTGTACACCCGTATGCGCCAGCTATACCGTGGTGGCAACTTCAGCAGTTCGCAGCTTGGCCTATTCGGTGATAATACACCCGCAGTATATTACGACCAGGATGTCAACTTTAAAAAGGCCGGTTTTTCAGTACATAACTTTAGCGAGATAGGCTTTTCATATGGCCGCATACTGCGCAATGACGAGTACCATATAGTACGTGCCGGCGTTACCGTAAAGTACCTGATGGGGTTTGTAGCTGGCTCTGTGTATACCAACGAACTTACCTACCGAAGGGATAACAAAGATACCGCCGCTGCTATAACGGGCGATATTACGGCTCTTTATACCTACAATGCTACTTCTTACCTGGATAATGATGCCAGCAACGACTTTTCGCAATGGTTTCAGCGGGCAGGCAAGGCAGGCCTGGGGCTAGATATAGGTGTGCAGTATGAATATCATCCCAATGGTACGCCTAATGAAGAAACACCTTATCTGTACAGCATAGCAGCATCCATTACAGATATTGGCGGCATAGGCTATGTAGCCGACAGGGGCAGCAATAACTATACGCTTACAGCCAGCAATGTGGTCATCAACAACCTGAGCCTGAAAGATTATGAAGGACTGGACCAGTATATGGACCGCCAGGTAAAAGATAGCCTGATAACTGCTAAAGGCACCGTAGAGAAATTTCGTATGGGTCTGCCTACGGCTTTCAGGGTAAATACCGACTGGAACCTGTCTCCGCAATTTAATATAGGGGTCAATGTATTACTGAATATGAAAGGCAATGGTGGCGATATATACAGGCCGGCATACGTCAACTATTTCAACATAACGCCTACGTATGGCAACCGAAAGTATAGCATCAGCGCGCCTTTTTCCCTTATAGGTTATCAAAACCTGTGTATAGGTGCGGCATTCCGTTACGGGCCATTTTACATCGGCTCTTCTTCCCTGCTCTCTTCCATGATCGTAAAGAACATCAGCAGTATAGATGCCTATGCCGGGCTGGTATTCAAGTTCAAAAAGACGTATAACTACTATACGGGCGAAGGGCGGTACAACCGCTTTCGTCCTTAAATGATAAAGGCCCTGCATGCAGGGCCTTTATTTTTATCTCCAATTAGTTAAAGTTGCCGTAAGGGGCGAATGGCTTTTTATCCAGATAGAATATCACACTATCTAATATTATTTCATCCTGCTTGTTTTCAGGCTGCGGTGCCTGTTTGTATATCGTACCATCTATCATACCGCGCATGGTACCATTCTGGCCGCTTAACAGGTAGATGAACGTATCTGCCAACGCAGGGTCCCTGCGGTAATATTTGTTACGTTTCAAAACCGTATCGTAGAATGAATAAGTAAGGCCACCATTTACCACGGCATTTGTTTTACCGCTGTAAGAACTGTCATAACCAACGATTGTTATTGTCCTCCTGTAAATAGAATCATCTATTACCCTGCCCCATACGTGGCGGATACCATCCGTATCTACCATGTAGTATGCCGGCGCAAATACCAATGTTTTCCCATTCACTTTACCCTTCATGCTACCAAGCATTACTACGGGGTTATTGGCAGGGTCCAACGGGTTTAAAATACCGTTATTGTCTTTATCAGGGTCGGTATCATATTTACCATTGTCGCAAGACCACAGGGCCAGCGCAGCAGCTGCAGTAAAAAGAGATGCCTTCAGGAGTTTTTTCATACGTAAAAGTTACTGAGTATAAAGATAACAATCAGATTATAAAATCAAAATATCCTTACGCCTTCTTTTGTATCAATTGCAATTCGTCCAGTTGTTTATTATCTATGGCCGATGGCGCATCCAACATCACATCCCTGCCCGCATTGTTTTTAGGGAAGGCAATGAAATCGCGGATGGTTTCCTGGCCGCCCAGCAGGGCGCATAGCCTATCGAAGCCAAAGGCAATACCACCATGCGGCGGCGCACCATATTCGAAAGCCCCCAGCAGGAAACCGAATTTCTCCTGTGCTTCTTCTTTATCCATACCCAGTGCAGCAAACATTTTCTCCTGCAGGTCTCGCTGGAAAATACGGATAGAACCACCGCCTATTTCTGTGCCATTCAGCACTATATCGTATGCATTGGCTTTTATCTCTTTATACTTATCAGGGTTACCCATCCATTCTATCTGTTCCGGCTTAGGCGATGTGAACGGGTGATGCCGTGCTACCCAGCGGTTTTCTTCTTCATCATGCTCGAAAAGCGGGAAGTCGATAACCCACAGCGGTTTATAATCATCCGGATTGCGAAGGCCCAGGCGATTGCCCATTTCCAAGCGCAGTTCGCTCATGGCCTTACGTGTACGGGTCTCTTTACCCGCCAGTATCAGTATCAGGTCGCCGGCATTAGCACCGCAAAATGCCGCCAGGTCGTTCAGTTGCTGTTCGTTGAAGAATTTATCTACGCTGCTTTTGTACGTACCATCAGTATTGCATTTCACATTTACTACACCGGTCATACCTATCTGCGGGCGTTTTACCCATTCAGTCAGTTCATCCAGTTGCTTACGCGTGTATTCACTGGCACTCGGTACAGCTATAGCCAGTATCGTTTCTGCTTCGGCAAACACTTTAAAGTCTACCGCGTTCAATACCTCTGCATGTACCCTACCCTCTGCCTTCAGGTTCTTCAGCTTCATGCCAAAGCGTATATCGGGCTTGTCGTTACCATAATGCCACATAGCATCGTCCCAGGTCATACGCGGAAAGGCTTCGGTTATTTCCACACCCTTTACATCGCGGAACACGTGCTTGAATAAGCCTTCAAACGTCTGTAGTATGTCCTCTTGCTCTACAAAGCTCATTTCGCAGTCTATCTGTGTAAACTCCGGTTGCCTGTCGGCGCGCAGGTCTTCATCGCGGAAGCATTTTACTATTTGATAGTACTTATCGTAGCCGCTCACCATCAGTAATTGCTTGAAGGTTTGGGGGCTTTGCGGCAAGGCATAAAACTGACCTTCGTTCATTCGCGAAGGCACTACGAAATCGCGCGCACCTTCGGGTGTCGATTTTATAAGGAACGGTGTCTCAATATCCCAGAAACCTTGTGTATCCAGGTAATTGCGTACTGAACGGTTTACTTTATAGCGCAGCTCCAGGTTGCGGCGCAGTGCAGGGCGGCGCAGGTCCAGGTAGCGGTATTTCATACGCAGCTCGTCGCCACCATCTGTTTCTTCTTCTATGGTAAATGGTGGTGTAGATGCCATATTCATAATGGCAAAGTCCATCACTTCAACCTCTACATCGCCGGTAGGTATCTTACCATTTTTATTGCTGCGCTCTACTACTTTTCCTTTCACCTGTATCACATATTCCCTGCCCAGTGGCGTTTCATCAAGGCGGCTGTTCAGCGATTCGTTGAACAGCAATTGGGTGATGCCATAACGGTCTCGCAGGTCTACAAATGTGATGCTGCCAAACTTACGAACGGTTTGTACCCAGCCGGCTAGTGTTACCTCGTTGCCGGTGTTCGATATCCTTAATTCTCCACAGGTATGTGTACGATACATATTATAAATCAGAAACTACTTTGTTTAAAATCTTTAACGGCTGCAAATTAAGCTAAAAAGGCCGCTGCTGAAACTACAGGCATTGAAAGCCGGGTGAATTTGTTGTGTTTTGTTGTGTTTTATATCAATTCTATCATTTTGTTTCTTTTTGTTTCGGGTTTTCAGCATAGGGTGTAAGAAACAAATCTAGAGATAACCCTCTCATTATTAACCATAACAAATATACAACTTTTCAGTCAAATAATATCTACCAGTATGCGGGAATTAACGCTCACATAATATTTGCAAAATGAATATATTTCGTATATTCACATTGCATTTTTAACCATTTAAAAAATCATCACCATGAAAAAGACCATCTTCAGCACACTCGTGCTGCTGTTTTTGTGCATTGCATCTTATGCACAAAACGCAACCAACCGCGCCTATTGCGACATTACCATTCGTCAAATTTGCTATGACCTCAGCTGTACGCCTGTAAGCAGTACTGTATTCACTGTTCCTGCCGGTACCAGGGTACGCATGCCGGCACCTTGCAGGCGCCCATTCTACACGG
>DASWWE010000199.1:0-2937 GCA_036406055.1 Flavipsychrobacter sp.
CCACAGCACAGGCACAAACCGTGTCTGATTTTGAGAACCTGGTACTGCCAAAAGCAGATACTTTTTATGAGAACAGCACCATACCAGGTGTGGACCTTGGTTTCAATAGCGGCCTGGCTAGTTTTCCTTATGTATATGATACCTGCTGCGGGGGCTATGGTTCGTGGAATTCAGGATTTACGTATTCAAATGTAAAAGATAGTGTTACCAGTGGATTTGGTAATATGTATGCTGCCAAAGCAGGCGTCGGCTACAATGGTTCAAACAATTATATAATAGCCAATGGGTTTTCCGGCATGCCTAATTTCCTGAAGCTTACAGGCGCTGCGGAGGGTAAATTTGCGAAAGGTTTTTATGTTACTAACTCTACCTATGCATACAACAGTATGCGCGATGGCGACTTCGCTGCTAAGAAGTTTGGTGGCAGTACCGGTAACGATGCCGATTGGTTCAAACTGGTGGTAAGGGGCTATAATAAAGGCGTAGAAAAAGCCGATAGCGTTGAGGTATATCTTGCTGATTATCGCTTTGCCAACAATGCAGATGACTATATGTTGAGGGACTGGACATGGGTAAACCTGCTGCCATTGGGTAAGGTAGATAGCCTGTCTTTCAGCCTCAGCTCCAGCGATATGGGTATGTGGGGTATGAATACACCTGCTACCTTCTGTATCGACAATTTTACCACGCAGGAAGATATCTACCCATATGCGCCGCAAGCCAATGTAACAGGCAGCACGGCAATAGCTAAAACAAATACAGCAATAGCGGGCTGGGCTAATAAATGCACTGTACAGCGTGGCTGGATGGATATAGCCGATAAAGCACAGGGTTTGGTTACGGCAGGTGATACTACTTTGGTTACCGGTGTGGCAGATAATACTATTATGAGCCTGGGTGATAGTGGTATAGCTGTGGTAACTTTTGAAAGCAAAATATACAATGGCACAGGCCCGGACTTCGCAGTGTTTGAAAATGGTTTTGCGAATCCCAACAATCCTGAAGAAGCATTCTTGGAGTTGGCATTTGTGGAAGTGAGTTCAGATGGTATCAACTACTTCCGTTTTCCTGCTTCATGCTATATAGATAGCGTACAGGTACCGATGGCCGGAGTTTACAGCAATGCCCGCCAGATAAATAACCTGGCAGGTAAATACATCAGCGGTTTTGGTACACCATTCGATCTGGAAGAGCTTAAAGGAACTGCGGGGCTGGATGTTGATAACATTTCTCATATCCGTATTGTAGATGCTATAGGTTCTATCGGCGGTAATTGCGCTCGCGATAAAGATGGCCGCAGGATAAATGACCCTTACACTACAGCTATCCCTAGCGGAGGTTTCGACCTGGATGCAGTAGCTGCCATGTACCTCAAGCCAACATCTGTACGTAGTATAGTAACTACAGATATAGAAATGCTGGTATATCCAAACCCTGCTAGCGATGTGGTTACAGTGTCGATAAAGCAACAATCAGGTACTTTAACAGCAACGGTTACAGATGTAACAGGTAAAACAATACAACAGCACTCAATGCATGGTGCAAAGAGTACCATATCATTGGCATCGCTGCAACCGGGTATGTATTATCTGGTAGTAGCCGATACAAACGGTAATAAATGGGTAGAAAAAATAACCAAACTATAATCAGGGTACTTGTCCTTTATGCACTGCTGTTTTCGGCGTGCGTAAAGGACAAACCATCTGCGCCTGTTGCGCCACCTCCCGCTAACACTACAGATACGGCCACCGGCAATGTGTATGTAGTATGCGAAGGAAGCCTGGGCAACGGGAACAGTAAACTAAGCATGTACGATACCCATGCAAGTATAGCTTACGAAGATGTATATGCATCTGTAAACAGCAATGCTTCATTGGGCGATGTGTTTCAAAGCATGGTGCGTATAGAGGATAGGTTTTTTCTTTGTATCAATAATTCAGACAAAATAATAGTACTGAACCGTGCAGACCGCAAACAGGTGGGGTCCATCAATGTTCCCAAGCCTCGTTTTATCTTGCCCATAAGTGCCGATAAGGCATATGTTTCCACGCTTTTCAGTAATAAAGTATACATTATTAATCCGCAATCATTGCAGGTAACAGGTAGTATTACCATGCCTTATCAAAACCCCGAGGGCATGGTGATGTATAATAATAAGGCCTACATCTGCACATGGGATACCGCTTGTGGCAAAGTATATACCATAGACCCTGCTACCGATAAGATAGAAAAAACGATAGCCATTGCAGGGCGTGCCCCGCAGAAAGCAGTAATAGACAAGCATAACAGGCTGTGGGTGCTTTCAGGCAATGTACCTAAAGGGAAATCTGCTGCATTCACAGTGCTGGATGCCAATAACAATGTTGTAAAATCATACAGCTTTCCTGAAAAGGCAGATGTGATAAAGCCGGTATTCAATAATACAGGCGACAAGCTGTACTACATAGCTGTAAATTACAGCGGCGGTACAGACTACAACGGCATTTACAGGATGGGCATAGAAGATGCAGATGTACCGCAAGCACCTTTTATACAGGCGCAACAATATCAGTATTTTTGGGCGTTGGGTATTCATCCCGTTAATGGTAATGTATATATTGGCGACCCTAAAGGCTTTATTCAGAAAGGTGCAGTGTACACGTATGATGCGGCAGGCAATAAAGCCGGCCAGTTCAGCGTGGGTGTGGGCCCGGGTCATTTCTATTTCGATTGATATGGTAGCCTCGTGTTATCGTTCCCATATTTTAGTACGAATAGCATTGCTACCTGCAATGCTGTTTTCGTTTTTTATAGCTACCGCACAAAAGCATACAGATACCCTCCAGGAAATAAAAGTAAAATCCAAACGCAGGCAACAGGTATCGGCAGATGAACGTATCAATACCTTCTCACCGGGGCAAAAAGTAAAGAGCATAGATAGCATCACGCTGCAGCAAT
>DASWWE010000200.1:0-14712 GCA_036406055.1 Flavipsychrobacter sp.
AAATGGGCGGCAAGGTACATACGCGAATAGGCTACTGCCAGCGCGCATACGAAAAATACCAGCCCTAAAGGTCTGACTTTTGGAGGTAATAATAAAGCCAGCAGGCAAAACAAGCTAAAAGCACCACAGCTATGCCCCGAAGGGAAGCTACGCTCCATGACACGCGGCCATTCCGGTAAAGTATGTATCCAGGGCGCTTCATTAAAGTATTTAAGCGGGCGCGGCGCCTTTGTTGCGCTTTTTATAACCTGTGTAATGAGAGATGGCAGCACACCGGCTATAACTGCGGTGGTAAAATACCACCAGTTGCGCAGGCGGCTGAAACCCAATAGTAATAGCAATACAATGGTAATAAAACTACCCTCCCCCATAAAGGTGACATACTCCATCAGCATATCGCCCACGCTGCTGTGATGCGTATTGAAGGCTGCAAATAGCGTTTCTTTGTCATATATTGCTAGTGCGATACCTCCTGCTATTATCCAGAGGATAAAAGGAATAATAAAGAAGGGGTTGTATGAACTGTATGGCCTATCCAATTTGTTTTCTACGTTTAAACAGTGCTATTATTTTATTCCACACACGCGCATACCACTCTTTACTGAATATTTGAGAATCGTTGCGGGCCTGGTTTATCAATACAAAAGCTATAGGCAATAGCATAGCCGTGGCCATCCACATGCCTGCCCAGCTGGGTACGGCATTTGCCTTTGCCAGCTTTTCCCCTGTTATAGACATGATATGGAACACCACGAAGAATAATACCGCTATTACCAACGGCATACCCAGCCCGCCCTTACGTATAATAGCCCCCAGCGGTGCACCTATTAAGAACAGCAGCACACAGGCAAATGACAGGGTAAACTTCCTGTGCCATTCGATATTGAATTGCAGATAGTTATTGAACTGCATAGCCTTATCGGTTGCGGAGATATCCAGCAGGCCTTTAGCATTACGTGCCTGGTTTACAGCATTCTGCATTACCCTGCCCCTTAGTGTATCGGGTACAAATTGTAGAAAGGTAGAATCGTATGTACGGGCAGTAAGTTTGGCTGTCGCCTTTTCCTTCAGCGTATCTATAAAATTGTTATTGCCCAGTGCCGCTATATTAGGGCCTATGTATATGCCTACATTTTTAGCCACGTGGTTTTCATAGCGTTTGAAGCTATCTATACGCTGGCTCAGCTGCCTTACATTCATCATCTGGTAGGCATCTTTGAAGAGGTTTTCGTTTGTGCGGTTTACCCTGAAAGATGAAAGGTCGAAAACCATATCCCAGCTTTTGAAGTACATGCGCACCTGCTGGTTGGTATTGCGGCTGCCTTCATTGTTTATATTTTCTTCATAACGCCACCCATCATTCAGCCTGAATATCAGGTAATGTTTATCGGGCGTAGGCAGCATTTGCCCTTGCCTGGCAAGTACTACCTTGTTATTGCCGCCGCCGGATGAATGGTCGTAGATAAGTATATTGCGTATCGTTTGGCCGTCTTTATCCTTCTCTCCCACCCTTATAGAAAAGCCATCGATATCTTTATTGAACTGGCCGGGACGGATATTAAAAGTGGGTTTTGAATTACGCAGATCGTACAGCAGGGATAATGCCTTAAGATTGGCGTATGGTATGACATTATTGCTGAAAACAAAGGCCCCCAGGCCAATAAGCAGGATAAAGAACAACAACGGCCGCATAAAGCGCAGCAATGATATACCCGCTGCCTTGATGGCCACCAGCTCAAAATTCTCGCCCATGTTACCAAAAGTCATAATAGAGGCCAACAGGATGCCTAACGGCAATGCAAGCGGCACCATGGTGGTAGACATGTAGAACAGCAACTGAACAATCATCCACACCCCTAAGCCCTTACCTATCAGCTCATCCATATACAGCCAGAAGAACTGCATTACCAGCACAAATAATGTGATAAAAAAGGTAACAATGAACGGGCCGATGAAACTGCGGAGTATAAGTATGTCCAGTTTTTTGATCAATGCCGTCAAGAATTTGTGCAAACCTACAGAAAACTACCGCTTTACGGTTGCTTTACTACAGATAAAGCTGTGCTTTTAACAAAGTAAAAAAGCCTGCTTTTCAGCAAGCTTTTAATTTTTTTTTCAAAAAAACGATGCTTAGCTGCCGATACGATGTTTCAGATCACTTACCTGTGAGTTCCACAAGCGTTCCTGATCTTTTATATCATACTTATCTGCAAAGTCAGTTATTTTCAGAATCGTTTCGTTTGTTATCGGACTTTGTTCTATCCGGAACTCGAAAAATTCATCATCATCGTAATAATCCCAACGATATTTTACAAATTCATTCTCCAGTTGCTCCACCACGTCAGCCGTGTCTGTAGCACCATTCCAGCTAAAGTAAAAAGTATGATCGCGCTGATCGACCTTATCAGCAAACCATTCTTGCAAACCAACAGGGGTAGATAAAAATTCGTATAGAATAGAAGGAGAGCACCTTACCGGAAACTCAAGTGTATACATTGTCTTTTTCTTACTCATCGTAAATGTTCTCGAAAGCTTAACGTTGCTGCAATAATAAAAAAAGGTTTGAACAATCAAAATTATTTCAGTAAATTCCTTTAAAATAAGGTTACCTCTTCTAAAAATTGGTTTGATTTTTGCTGTTAAGAATTTCTTAATTTTTTTTTGGGTTGAATTGCTGTGACACTTAGATTTGCCACAACAATGTCACAATCTACTCATTATACTCCTTCTATTCTCTAACTCAAACAAAAAGCTCTGCCTATGTCTATGCGTCAACTAAAGATCACGAAGTCCATTACCAATCGTGAGAGCCAATCACTGGAAAAGTATCTCCAGGAAATTGGTAAAGTAGACCTGATTACCCCGGAAGAAGAAGTACAACTCGCCATCCGGATTAAACAAGGCGACCAGCGCGCCCTTGAAAAACTGACAAAGGCCAACTTGCGTTTCGTAGTATCTGTTGCCAAACAATATCAAAACCAGGGGCTTTCTTTAAGCGACCTTATCAATGAAGGAAACCTGGGCCTGATAAAAGCAGCACAACGATTTGACGAAACACGCGGCTTTAAATTCATTTCTTATGCAGTATGGTGGATACGCCAATCGATACTGCAAGCATTGGCTGAACAATCACGTATTGTACGCCTGCCACTGAACAAAGTAGGCTTGTCTAACAAAATAAGCAAGGCTTACTCTCAACTGGAACAGGAATTTGAACGCGAACCATCTACCGAAGAACTGGCTGAACTGCTGGATATTGGTACGGAAGAAGTAGAAACAACACTGGGTGTGGCTGCACGCCACGTATCTGTAGATGCACCATTTGTAGACAGCGAAGACAATACGCTGCTGGATGTATTGGAAAACCCCAATTCAGATTCTGCAGATTCAGAGCTGGAGCACTATGATTCCCTGCGTTGTGAAATAGAGCGTTCATTAAGCACCCTTACAGACCGCCAGCGCGATGTTATTAAACTGTATTTCGGCATAGGTGTAGAGCACCCGATGAGCCTGGAAGATATAGGCGAAAAATTCTCACTGACACGTGAGCGTGTACGCCAGATAAAAGACAAAGCGATAACCAAACTGCGCACGGCTACACGCTGCCAGTTGCTTAAATCATACCTCGGAAACTAATCCTAATTTTACACATAAATTTGAAGCCCCGTAATAATACGGGGCTTTTCTATAGCATGAAAAACATCGTTAGCACTATACTATTACTAAGTGCCTGCTATGCTGCACAGGCCCAGCATTCATATGAAGAGCGTATAGCGGCACACAGGCAGCATTATAAGGAGGAATTCATAACAGAGCCGCGCAGCCCATTAAAAGCCGGAGATACGGCTTATTTACGCTTTTACAGTGCTAATAGCCTGTATCGTGTAGTGGCCACTATAAAAGAGACCCCTGATGCCAAAGCATTTGATATGCCTACCTATAGCGGCAAAACCAAACAATTCAGGCAATACGGTGTACTTACCTTTTCCATTGGCGGAAAGCAGCAGACATTGCAGGTATATCAAAACCTGAGACTGCTGGAAGACACGGCACATGCACAGCATCTTTTCGTGCCTTTTACAGATGAAACTACCTACACCGAAACATACGGTGGCGGCAGGTATATAGACCTATCTACAGCAGATATAAAAGACGGCAGGATAGTACTTGATTTTAATAAGTGCTACAACCCTTATTGTGCTTATGCGGGAGGGTATAACTGCCCCATACCACCTGTAGAGAACCGGTTGAAGATACCTATAAGGGCCGGCGAGAAATTGTTTGGGAAAGAGCATTAAAAAAGGAGCACATAGTGCTCCTTTTCTTTTATCAAGTTTTTGCAGTAATTATTTAATACCCAGTTTGGCTTTTACCAATGCCAGGATGTTATCGCTTTCTTTAGCGTGCAACAAAGTACCGGTGCTTGAATCGAAAACATAATCGTATGCTTTTTCTTTAGCTACGTCTTTTATTGCTTTGTCTGCTTTATCCAGAATTGGTTGCAGCAGTTCCTGCCTTTTCTTTTCAACTTTTTCCTGCGCACTTTGGTTGGTGCTTTGGATACGGCCTTCCAGGTCTTGTATTTCTTTCACTTTCACTTCTTTTACCGCATCTGTCATGGTTTTTTCGCCAGCCTGAAACTCTTTCACTTTTTTCTCATACTCCTGGCTCATTGTCTGCAGCTGATCCTGGAAAGATTTAGCATAGGTTTGAATATCAGCTTCAGCCTTTGTCATTTCGGGCATAGCTTTTAGCAGTTCGCGAGAATCTATGTAACCGAATTTCGTAGCTTGAGCAAATGCCATGTTGCCGATCAACAAACCGCAGGCAAGAAATAATACGATTTTTTTCATTGTGTATATTGTATAACTTTTATTTATTTAAGCTGTGCAAAGTAAATGCCATTATTTGTTTATTCCAAGTAATTTTAACACATCCTCACTTTTATCCAGTTTCGGATCGGCATAGAACATTGTTACACCACCGGCCTTATCCAGCACCAAATCAAAGCCTTTTGTCTGCGCCATTTTCTGCACAGCATTGTACACCCTGTCTTGTATAGGCTTTACCAGTTTCTGACGCTCTTTGAACAGTTCGCCTTCATAACCAAAGCGTTGTTTCTGCAGGTCTTTGGCAGATTTCTCTTTCAGCACAATCTCATCCTCACGTTTTTTACGCATGTCGTCAGAAAGCATGGCACGTTCGGCCTGGTAGGCTTTGTACATGCGGTCTACTTCCTGCATACGGTTGTCTATATCTGTCTGCCAGTCTTTCGATAGCTTATCCAGGCGCGTTTGGGCGTCTTTATAATCTACTACCTTATCCAGTATGTATTTACTATCAATGATACAATAGCGTTGTGCGTTAGCGGCTATAACGCTAAGTATAAGGGCAATACTTAAAACTATCTTTTTCATCTTTTATTGAGTTTATTGTTATGCAATATAATCCATTAGCATCAATCCGGCTCGAAGCCCAGCATGAAGGTAAAGGCGGCAATATCAGACAGTTTGGTAGCACCGGTAGCCCTGTTGAAGCTATCGAAACCAACACCATAGTCAAGGCCTAACAGGCCAAACATTGGCAGGAATAACCTGACACCCAAACCGGCAGAACGCTTCAGCTTGAAAGGATTGTAATCATTAAAATCATTCCACGCATTAGCAGCCTCCACAAACGCCAGGCCGTATATAGTAGATGTAGGACTTAACGAGAACGGATAACGCACCTCTGCAGTATACTTATTAAATATCACCGCATTGGTCTGGTACGGGTCTTTATAACCACGGTGGGCTATGATATCGCGGCCAACGAAGAAGTTACGTCCTGAAAGACCATCGCCACCCAACTGGAAACGCTCGAACGGAGAGTAGCCCAATTCCGGGTTGTAATAACCCAGGTATCCGTACTTGGTTGCTAACTTAAATACCAAGTTGCCGGTGATCTTCTGGTACCACTCTGCCGTGAAACGATATTTGTGATATTCCACCCATTTATACTTTTCCTGCACAGTTTCATTAGCATAATCCTTATCGCTAAACAGGCTGTATGGCAGGGTAAACTGGAATGTAAAGCTGATGTTAGAACCACTACGCGGATACAGAGGCTGATCGACAGAATAGCGCGCTAATACCAATTTGAAGTATAGGTTATTACTAAATCCGTTTCTGAATGGATTATTGTTGTTATCTGTCAGCAGGGAGTAATCTTTTAGCTGATAGTTCTGATAGTTCAGGCCGTAAGTAAATACGAAGTTGTCATCCGGCCATTTCACACGCTTACTAAGCGACAGGCCACCACCCCATACACTGATGAATGAAGAGTCGGCAGGTAGCGGCGCACCAACACCTGAAAAACGGCTGTATAGCAGGCTGGTAGTTAAGGCATTGGGTTTTTTACCACCCAGCCATGGCTCTGTGAACGAGAAGTTCAAAGAGTTGTAATATTTACCATTCGACTGATAGTTCAACGACAGGCGCTGGCCATCACCTACCGGAAGCGGATCCCAGAATTGCGGCTTGAAGATATTGCGCAGCGAGAAGTTGCTGAATACAATACCGATATTACCGTAAAAGCTAACACCACCACCGAAACCGGCAGAAAGCTGCAGTTGGTCGCTCGATTTTTCTACAAGGCTGTATTCAATGTCCACGGTACCATCTTCCTGGTTAGGCTTAGGTTGTATGCCTATCTTCTCCTGGTCGAAGAAGCCAAGGTTGGCTATCTCGCGCTGAGAACGTATCAGGTCGGTACGGCTGAATTTGTTGCCCGGCAGTGTCCTAAGCTCGCGGCGCACTACATGCTCATTGGTACGGTCGTTACCGGTAATGGTTATGTTACGGATAGTAGCCTGCGGCCCTTCCGTAATGCGCATCTCATAATTAATAGTATCGCCAATGATGGAAGTTTCTATGGGGTCTACATTGAAGAACAGGTAACCATCATCCATGTAGTAGCTACTGATATCTTCGCCACCTTCGGGGCTCATAGCGCGGCCCAGGCGGGTATCCAGCAGTTGCTGATTATAGATGTCGCCTTTCTTTATGCCCAATGTTTTGGTAAGAAAGTCGTTGGAGTATTTGGTGTTACCCTTCCACTCTATATCGCCAAAGTAATAACGGCGGCCTTCCTTTACTTTAATATCAATGTTTACATTCCCATTTTCTACACGATATACGGTATCTTTTTCGATAGCAGCATCGCGGAAACCTAATGTATTATAATATTCTATCAGCCCTTGTTTATCATCTTCATACTTCTTCTGGTTGAACTTAGAAGAACTGAAGAAATTATAACGGAAATAAGGATCGAGCGCTTCCAGTGTTTTTGAAAGTGATAGGAAATGGAACTCCTTCATGTATTTACCGAACGAACGTTCCTCCTTTCCAAACATACTGGTAGCATCAGCAGGATATATAGATATACGTGCCATTTCTTTAGTAGAACGCAACATGCGTTTCAGCTTCAGGGTATTGGCATTATCATTACCTGCTATACTTACCTGGTTGATGTGGGTTTTGTTCCCTTTATCAATATCAAAGGTGAGTATGATAGAATTGGTAGAAATAGTATCTATACGCTCCGTCACTTTCATACGCACATCACCGTATCCCTTTTCAAAGAAATACTTTTCGATACGCACCATCGCCTCTTTCTTCGTAGCTTCTGTTACCACCCTTCCCTTCACAAGCCCCGATTTATCTTTCAGTTCCTGTGCTTCGCTTTTCTTAATGCCTTTAAAGTTGTAGCGTGCCAGGCGCGGCCGCTCTTCTACTTTAATATCAAGAAATATCTTAGTGCCTATTGTTTTGGTAATGCTTACAGAAACATCGGAAAACAGCTCTTGTTTCCACAGGTTGCGGATAGCTTTGGCAATACTTTCATCATTCGGCATTTTTATTTTGCCGCCAATGGCCAGGCCTGTAACGGCTATCAACAGGTCTTCATCAAGATAACGGGTGCCGCTAACGGTGATACCGGCTATTTCATACTGTTTGGGGGTAGCAGGGTCAGAAAAGCTTTGCCTTTGCTGACGCAAACTGCTGAGGTTGGTAGTACTGTCTCCCGGCATAGCCAGCTGCGCATGTAAATGCTGCGCATTGGCTGCAAGCAGAGTAGTAAACAATAAAGAATAACGCAAAAAGCTCTTAGGCATGCTGGGGAGAATTCGTTTGAATTTGTTCACTGGTTTTACCGAAACGGCGCTCGCGTTTTTGGTAATCGAGCAGCGCTTCGTATAAATTTTGTTTTCGGAATGCCGGCCAGTGCACAGGTGTAAAATACAGCTCTGCATAGGCCAGTTGGTAAAGTAAAAAATTGCTGATCCTGTATTCCCCACTCGTGCGTATCATCAATTCAGGATCGGGAAAGGGTGCAGTATTAAGATATTTATGAAATACAGCATCATTCACTTCTTCCGGCTTCAGCTTGCCGGCAGCGGCATCGGCCACCATCTTTTTAGCAGCATCTATCATTTCCCAGCGGGAACTGTAGCTGAGTGCCAGTATCAGGTTGAGCCCCGTATTTGCGGCTGTCATTTCTTTTGCTTCGTTCAATTCCTTTTGGCATACAGCAGGCAGGCTTTCAAAATCGCCTATAACATGCAGACGCACATTATTCTTCTTCAGTTCTTCTACTTCCTTCCTGATGGTATTCACCAGCAATTCCATTAGGGCATCTACTTCCTCTTTGGGCCTGTTCCAGTTTTCTGTAGAAAAGGCGTATAATGTAAGGTATGATATACCGATTTCGGCACATCCATTCACTATTTCGCGCACACTAAGCACACCTTCATGATGACCGAAAACACGGTCCTGCCCCTGTTCTTTTGCCCAACGGCCATTACCATCCATTATAATGGCTATGTGCTGCGGCAGCCTGGAGCGGTCAAGAGATTGTAGAATGTCCATCTTGGAATTTGTGTTCCCTCTTTTGAAAAGGTGTGCAAAGGTACAAAAATAGAAGCTTGCCGTATGTATCAAAATATGACACAGGCAGTTTAACGCCACTTTAACGGCAATAGCTGAACAAATTACACATTTAAACAATCCATTAACAAGCCTATATGATAGCCGGTTATTTTGCAGTACATTGCATTACCACATTAATTAAGATGTTATGGTTCACAATCTGAGCGAGCAGAACTCGGTGTTATGCCAATGGGTACGGGAAATAAGAGATGTAGAGATACAGGGCGACCGTATGCGTTTTCGCAGGAATATGGAACGTATAGGCGAAATAGCCGCTTACGAGATCAGCAAAACAATGAATTATAATGTGCTAACCGTGCAAACGCCCATGGGAGAATCGATATGCCGGGAAGCAGAACAACCCGTGCTGGCCACCATTTTAAGGGCCGGTGTACCGCTGCACCAGGGGCTGCTCAATTATTTTGACAAGGCAGATAACGCTTTTATTGCCGGGTATCGCAAGCACCACCGTGATGGCAGCTTTGAAATAGAGCAGCAATATTTTACCTGTCCCGACCTTACGAACCGTATTTTAATTATTGCCGACCCGATGCTGGCGACGGGTGCGTCATTGGTATTGGCACTGGAAACCCTGACGAATGTGGCCCAACCCAGCAAAATACATATCGTTTCAGCCATTGCCTGCACAGAGGGTATAGAGCTTTTAAAACGTAAATTTCCGCAAGTGGAGATATGGACAGGCGCGGTGGATGAAGAACTGACTGCAAGGGGCTACATCGTTCCCGGGCTGGGAGATGCAGGGGACTTAGCTTTCGGATTAAAAAAACAGTCTTAACCCAACTAAAATTATTATTCCTACTGTCTTGGATAATAGGATTATTTGGTTTATTTTGGCTTTCAGAAACTCAATTATAAAATTCATAAACGTTACCCAGATGAAGAAAATATTACTAGGCGTGGGTGCATCAATGATGTTAGCGACTTCGGCAATGGCACAAGATCCGCACTTCACCCAATATTTTGCATCACCCCTCACACTAAACCCTGCGCTTACGGGCCTTACCCAGGGCGACCTTCGCCTGGCGGCCAACTACCGTTCACAATGGAGCAGTGTATCTTCTAACCCTTATGTTACAGGTACCATATCTTTCGATATGGCTGCCATGAAGGGTACCCTGGATAACGGAGATGCAGTAGGTATAGGTCTGTTAGGGCTTTACGACCGTTCAGGTTCGGGCGGCTTGCAAAATACAAGTGTCGGATTATCATTAGCTTATCACAAAGCTTTTGGTTATGAAAAACAGCATACCCTGTCACTGGGCCTGCAAGGGATATTGGTTCAGAAAAGCGTAGATCCATCTAAGCTGATATTTGAAGACCAATGGAATCCAGCTACGGCTACTGCAAGTGGCCAAAGCGGTGAAGCAATGAACAATTCGGACCTTACATACCCCGATTTCAATTTAGGCCTAATGTATTCTGGCCGTATGACAGAACACTCTACTGCTTATGTAGGTTTCTCATACTACCACCTGACACAGCCTGTTGAAAGCTTTTTGGGTGATAACCATAAAATCCACTCTCGTTACACAGGTTACCTGGGTGGTTCATTCGACCTGAATGAGAACATCGTACTGTATGCAAGCGGTTTGGTTCAATCTCAAGCCAGCGCTACAGAAGTACTGGCAGGTGCGGCAGTAGGTTTTGTACTGAACCCAGGCCACGATGCTGAGTATGCTAAAAATACCGTTCTGTACTTAGGCGGCTGGTATCGCTACAACGATGCTCTAGCTCCTTATGTAGGTTTTGAATGGTCTAAAATGAAACTGGGTATCAGCTACGACCTGACAATGTCTGGCTTCTCTCGTGCTACGAACAGCAATGGTGCACTGGAAGTATCGCTGATATTTAACGGTGCTATCAACAAACGTGAATCTACTCCTACTTATAACTTTGCTTGTCCTAAGTTCTAAGAAGTAAAGAATACTAACTGAAAGCCCTGCAAATGCAGGGCTTTTTCTTTTTACAATCCTTTTCCTTTGCTTACATATTTATTGCCACGGATGGAAAAACGATATGGCAAATAAGCATCATCCTGGGCGTAGGCTACACCTACCCTGGTACTTGTCACAATATCTTCAGAAGGTATCCTGAAGCCCCTGTCTTCTATATATATTTCATTGCTCAATAAAGACTTACCCGTTTGGCTGGTATGAATGCCCAAAGCCATACTCATAGCACCCGGGCCAGCAGTAAGCGATGGTGTCAGCTTTTCCTTACCGCGACGCTCCAACATATGTTCTATACCTTCCAACGGTTCTACCGCACGTATCAATACGGCATGCGGTACATCGCGCACATTGGTAACTACATTAAACAAATGATGGATCCCATAACATAGATACACATATGCCATACCACCCTGCCAGAACATAATTTCCGTACGTTTGGTGCGCCTGTTACCATGGGCGTGCGATGCTTTATCTGCTGCACCCGCATAAGCCTCTGTTTCTACTATCATGCCCGATGTATAGATACCATCAATATTTGTGACCAATACTTTACCAAGTAATTCCTGTGCTATCTTCACTACATCCTTGCGTGTGTAAAACGATTCGGGCAATATCATGATGCAAAAGTACAGGTTGCAGCACAATGCCGTATTTTTAACCCGGCTATGAGCAAAAAAGGAACATTATACCTGGTACCGATACCAATAGCAGAAGGGGCAGTGCAAACACTTTCGCCAGAAGTATTAACACATACAAAGGAGCTGAAATATTACTTTGCCGAAAATGTACGTACTGCAAGGCGTTTCCTTAAATCGCTGCACAAGGAACTGGTGATAGAAGAAATAGCATTTTCCGAAATAGATAAGCATGAGGGTGCAGACATGGCTACATTGAAAAAATGGCTGAATGAGGGCCAAAATGTAGGTGTGATGAGCGAGGCCGGTTGCCCCGGTATAGCCGACCCGGGTGCAGAAGTGGCCGCAGTAGCACATAGCATTGGGGCTGCGGTAGTACCATTAACAGGACCTAGCTCATTACTCTTAGCACTAATGGCATCAGGATTGAACGGGCAAAGCTTTTGCTTTAATGGCTACCTGCCTATTAAAGACCCTGCACGCACCCAAAAACTGAAAGCCCTGGAAGCATTATCAAGAAAAGAAAACCAGACACAATTATTCATAGAAACTCCTTACCGTAATAACCAGCTACTGGATGAAGTGTTGAAACAATGCGGTGATAGTACCAGGCTATGCATAGCACAAAACATAACAGGAGCCGATGCTTATATAAAAACACAAAGCATTGGTGATTGGAAGAAAAAGAAACCTACACTGGAAAAATCACCGGCGGTATTCCTGATACTGGCCTAGTAATAGTCTGCATTGCGCACCATTTCAATACGGTCTACCACATATTGGCCACGTTCTGAATTCACTTTATCATAATTCTCACCACGCCATGGCAGGTTCCGGCGGTATTGTGTGTAATGGAACTTGACGATCTTACCGATGCACTTTTCAATAGAATCGGCCAGTGCCACATCGTTTACACTGAAGTAGAAGTATTGTGAATTGATGGCCGCCCCGCGCTGGCCAAAGCCCAGTTGTATCATTTCGCCCTCATAGGTTTTGAATACATTGCCCTTGCGGGAAAATTTTTGCAGTACGCCCTCGCGGCTGCCATCGCTATAAGGATTGTAATAGAACCAATATATATAACCGGTTACTGCCACCAGTATGATGACTATAGATATGAAAATGGCTTTGCGCATGCTTCTACTATACTGATTATAGTATTGTAAAATAAAACAAAATACGCATGATTACCACGTCCTGAATATCAATATTATTTTACTTTTCTACCCTTCCATTTATATACACCCACAAAGCCCAAGAAGCCTGCCGATATAATGTAGAGAATATGTAAGGGTTGCAGCAACGGAAATATCCATAGCTGTTTGCGCTTATGGAAGAACCGACTGACGGGATACAGGTAATATATCTCCACCTCGGTCTTCAATACTAAAAGGGTAAGTGCCAATGCCCATAACCATCCATTCCAAAAGCCAAGTAGTAGCAATACGAGAAAATAGAAATTGAACAAGTAAACCAGTAGTAAGATGCCCGTAAGGCGTTTATCATCGTACTTGCCCGACTTGGAAGCCCAGCGGATGCGCTGCTGCAGAAAGCTGCCCCAGGTAGGTTGTGGCGGTGTATGTACTATGGCTTCCTCTGCCTTGAGGTATGCGATTCGTGAAGGCCATGCGGCATTCAGCTTCATCATCAGCAAATAGTCATCACCGGAAGCGAGATGGTCTATGCCCTTGTAGCCATCTACAGAAAGATAAGCTTTACGAGAGAATGCAAGATTAGCACCATTGCTCATATTGCCCAGGTTCAGTTTATGAGCAGCACCCGTTATACCCTGCATGCTCATAAAATCGAGCGACTGGAAGGTTTGCACAACATCACCATTCGTAGTGAAATCAACGGGGGCTACAATCATCACGGGCTCCTCCTTTTCGTAGATAGCAGCTATGTGCTTCAACCATTGGTTCCCGGCAAAGCAATCGGCATCGGTAGTGACGATAAGTTCGCCGATGCTGTTATTGATGCCGGTTGTTAATGCTTTCTTTTTATAAGCTATGGTTTCATCATTCAGATAGTCGGCAAGGTGCAGGCATTTCAGGTTGGGTTCATTGTAGCCTTTTACTATGCTAGCAGTTGCATCTGTAGAATGGTCGTCTATTACTACTACTTCTATCAAATGCTGCGGGTAATCCTGCGCGAAGATGGAATCAAGGCAGCGGCCAATACTAGCTTCTTCATTTCGCGCAGGGATGATGATGCTGAGTGTTGTAATGGGGGTAAAATCTTCGTCTACAACAAACGTTGGCTGTTCCTGCCAACCCTTACGGTATAGCAGCATCAGCGCAGCATAGCCTATGCCCAATAGCATACATATGACGATCACTACTATCATTCAGCAAGCAGGCATTGGGCTACTAAAGGAATAGTATCACCATCCAGTACCCGATGGCCTTTATCTACAATATGCAGGGTAACGGTTTCCGTATCGCGCTTGAACTGTTTGGCCAGTGCTACGGGTATCACCCTATCGTGCATACCCATAATGATGTGCACGGGTATCTTATATTCATTCAATGCACGTTTCAGCTTCTTATAATCGGGCAGGATATGCGCCATGCATGGCCACACTTTCAGCAGGAACTGTCTATCCTGCTCGGCTTTCAGGTATTGCATGGCAAACTTGTAGCGCGAAGCATCTATCCAGTTGCGCTTCCTCGCCCACTCTATCATACCCGTGTATCGTGCAGGATTGGTAAGGAAGCGATGAAACAAATATTTACCCGGTGTAGTGCGCGTAACGAAATAATAAAATGAATTGAACTGCAAACCATCGGAAGCCAGCAGCACAATCGTATCTACATACTGTGGTACCATTTCTGCTATCTTCAGGCATACACGGCCACCCATGCTATAGCCCAGCAGGCTTATCTTATCTACCTTAAAAGATTGCTGTATATAGGCTACTATCTTAGGCAATGCAGCAGGCTCCAGGTATTCGGTATCGGGCCATTCACTATTACCATGGTGCGGCAGGTCTACACTTATCAATGTGTACTGCGCTTGTAATGGCTCAGCTATAGATAACAATAAATTGGCATTATTGCCATACCCATGAAAGGCCACCAGCACTTTGCTACCACCACCGCTGCGCAGGTAATGCAATTTTTTATTGCCTACAGG
>DASWWE010000201.1:0-11475 GCA_036406055.1 Flavipsychrobacter sp.
ATAGGCGGTAACCTGGGTATAGACCCGGCGCAGCTCCGGTTCTTCAATTATTACGGCGATAATACCGAGGCGATGTGGAAAGGCTTTTCCGATGCCTTAAATGATTATGCCGATAGTATCGATCAGCCGGGTAGAGACGAAATGGTACAAGCTGCCATAGATACCTTCCACTATTTCAAAAACTGGATAGAACGTACGTATCTGCCACAAAAGCAGTTGTAAAGCGCGTTTGCACACCTGCCAGCCTGTTTCTTTTGCTATTTGTACAAATTCAGAAACAAAAAGAAACAAAAGTGCAGTTCAGAATTGCTTTAATACTGCTTTAATACTCAAATGTGCAAAATTAATTTGCACATTTGTTTAAAATACCTAATTTGCTCTGTATAATCGTCAGGGCTTATGCAGAATGGTAATATAAACGATCAGCAGGCTGTTATCATGTACATAGACATGAACAGCTTTTTTGCCAGTTGCGAACAGCAGGAAAACAAAGAACTGAGGGGAAGGCCTATCGGCGTTATTACACACCCCAGCGACTATGCCTGCGTCATTGCACCTTCTACCGAAGCTAAAAAGTATGGAATTAAAACCGGTATGCGCTTGCCGGAATGTAAGGCCCTTTGCCCTCATATGATTCCCGTAGTGGCCCGCCCTTATATATACAGACAGTACCATATAGATATATTGAATGTATTAAATTTTTACTGCGATGATGTAAAGGCAAAAAGCATAGATGAGGCCGTCATGAACTTCACCAGCTATAAGCTGATATACAGGGACTTTAAAAAATTAGCCCAGGATATAAAGGACGACCTCGCGGGCATGTGTGGCGACTATGTAAAATGCAGCATTGGTATAGCACCCAATTCTTTTCTTGCTAAGCTGGCTACAGAAATTGAAGCGGCGAAAAGGGACGGCATACTTGAAATAACGCCTGAAAACCTGGATTTCTACCTTGGTACATTAAAACTTACAGATTTGCCCGGTATAGCCCGCGCCAATGCCAGTCGGCTGGAGCGTATTGGCATCCGTACACCGTTGCAAATGCGCTACACCTCTGAGGCCTTGTTACGGAAAGCGTTTGGAGGCGTAGTAGGTAGTTACTGGCATCGCCGCCTCCATTTTCAGGAAGTGGATATGTATGAGAGTGGCTATAAGGCCATGAGTGCTACCCGCATGGTCTCACGCGATCAGCGGCAGGATAGGCAGGCAATGGAATCCTTGCTCATTTCCCTGTGCACCCGGTTGGAACAGCGCATGGTAAAACAAAAAGTGTTTTGCAGGGCTATCAATTTCTACATAGGATATAAAGACCTGCCCGGTTGGGAAACGAGTATAAAGTTTAATCAGCCCCTGCAGGATGCCGTTGAAATGCGACAATATATAGAGCAGCAAATGAAAGCTTTTGAACAATCAAGAGGATATAACCTGCTGAATAACAGGGTAGATCGTTTAGGCGTAGTGATTTCCGCCTTTATAAAAAGTAAGTATGTGACCTATGGGCTTTTTGACAACAAAATGAAACACGATACGGCCCGTATTATTATGTATAACATAAAAGACAAATATGGAAGAGATATAGTACGTAAAGCATCCGAGACGGTAAGGGCCTACGAAATGCGAGATGCGATAGGCTTCGGGTCTGTGAAAGATTTCTCTTTGCAAGTAACGGAAGAAGGAGAGCATACATCTGAAATAAATCAATACCTGCTACAGGACGATAGACCCCAGAAGGTACCTAAGCATATACTGGAATTGAGAGAACGTAAGGCAAGGGCATTGGC
The DNA here is from genome assembly GCA_036406055.1 of Flavipsychrobacter sp. Classification (GTDB taxonomy): domain Bacteria; phylum Bacteroidota; class Bacteroidia; order Chitinophagales; family Chitinophagaceae; genus Polluticoccus. The sequence goes on from DASWWE010000201.1 coordinate 1,785, forward strand.
AGTTTTGGAACAAAACACAACAAATCACAACATTTAAAAGAGCGCGCCATGATAATACAGCATGCAAATGAACGGTTTGAAAAGGGAAGGGGAGCACAGTTCAATCCTAAGAACCGCTTTTTGAAAGGGGAGTATGTGCAGGAGCACCCTGAAGCCATAGATGAATGGGAGCAAGAGGAAAGAAAGACAGAATATATATATGATGACAGCCGTACGCTGGTAAACAAAGTGACCAGCCCCGATGTGGGTATGATGTATAGTGCCAATCCCTACCAGGGGTGTGAGCATGGTTGCATCTATTGCTATGCCCGCAATTCTCATGAGTATTGGGGCTATAGTGCGGGGGTAGACTTCGAAAGCAGGATAGTAGTGAAGAAAAATGCACCGCAACTGCTGAAAAAGTTCTTCGAGAATAAGAACTGGGAGCCCGCTGTGATATCACTTTCAGGAAATACGGATTGTTACCAACCTATAGAGCGTAAAATGCGTATTACCCGAAAACTACTGGAAATATGCCTGGAATTTCGCAATCCGGTGGGTATTATCACTAAAAATGCCTTGGTTTTACGAGATTTGGATGTGCTTCAGGAATTGGCGAAACACAACCTGGTACGGGTATTTTCCTCTATTACATCTATGGATGAAGACCTGCGCCGGGTAATGGAACCGAGAACGGCTTCCTACAAATCTCGCCTGAAGGTGCAGGAAACCTTATCTAAAAATGGAGTACCGACAGGTATTATGAACGCCCCAATAGTGCCGGGCCTGAATGATACGCATATGCACGATGTGCTGAAGGCAGCCGCAGAGGCGGGGGCCAAATGGGCAGGTTATACGGTAGTGAGGCTGAATGGTGCTATTGGCGGTATATTTCAAGATTGGCTATATAAGAGTTTCCCCGATAGGGCAGATAAAGTATGGAACCTGATAAGCAGCTGCCATGAAGGCCAGGTAAATGATAGCCGGTGGGGTAATAGGATGGTGGGCGATGGCAAAATAGCAGAGCTAATACGCACGCAATTTCATCTTTATTGCAAGAAATATGGTTTAAATCAGACCCAAATGGAGATAAATACAAAAGATTTCAGGCGCATACGCAATAATCAATTACCCTTGTTCTAAAAGTCGTAAGTGGAGATTATAAACTTACGGCACATGAATAATAACTAAAGTGCCCTTGTTTATAGTCGATTCCCATTCTACGGTACCTTTTAGATAATTTACCCTCGTTTGGATATTCTTTAGGCCGATACCCTCAAATTTGCTTTTATCGGATACGTCGAAGCCGCGGCCATTGTCTTCAATAGTCACACTGATACCATCTTTATCTTTAATGATAGATATATCTAAAAGGGTAGCGCCGGAGTGTTTAATAACGTTATTGATGCATTCTTGTATCACGCGATATAATACAGTTTCTTTGTCCGTTGGCAGGCGGTCATTAATACCCTCTGTATATAAGTTCACTTTTAATACACGGGCATCTATCTTATTTATAAAGTCGCGGATGGCAGTGGCGAGGCCTGCTTTTAATAACGCATTGGGCATAATATTATGCGATACAGCCCTCACTTCTTTGCAGCTTTCATCAACTAAGGCTAATGCTTTGTCGAAGGCTTCTTTTTGCTCTTGGTTATTAAAATCGAGCTCGCTGCTTACCAAAGACAAGTTCATGCGGGCTGCACTCATCAGTTGACCTACGCCATCGTGCAGGTCTCCGGCAATACGCTTGCGTTCTTGTTCCTCCGCTTCTATCACTGCCTTAGAGGCCAGTTCCTGCTGGTGCATAACAGCAGCCTGCAGGCGCGATTGCTGCTTTAGCTTATATCGCCGGTAAGATGAGAAGCCCAGCATGCCACCTAAAAACAGCAAACTACCGATACCACCAATGATATAATTCTTTTTAACTATCTCTGCTTTCTGAGCAGTAATCTGTTGTTCCTTTTTGCTGGTTTCGTACTTGGTTTGCAGTTCTGATATCTGCCTGGTTGTTTCTTCTGTTAAAAGTATGTCTTTAATTGAATCTGCTAACCTATAATAAACCAGTGCATTAGAATAATTATTTTTGCGCTCTTCTATAGATGCTTTTACAGATAGCACATCTATGCGTTCGCGATTGAGATCTTCTAAAACCGCTATTTTATCAGAAGAATCGATATATAACGTAGCTATATTATATTGTTGCATTTCTGCATATACGCGTGCTATCTGCATGTAAGACATGAGCATACCATATTTGTCTTCGTTCAGCTTATCATATACCAGGCAGCGTTGAAAAGTAGCAAGTGCATCCTTATATCTTTTATGCTGAAAATGTATATCACCCAGATTGGAAAGGACAACAGACAAAGTGTATGGGTCTTGTAACTTTTCAGCCATAATAAGTGCCTGATTATAGGCATACATGGCACTATCCCATTGCTGTAGTTCATTATATACCGTTCCCATATTATTGTATGTCAATGCTATAAATCTCGTTTCATTGATTTTAATGTGCAACTGGTTTGCCAAACGGTAGTATTGCAACGCTTCTTTCCAACGTTTAAGTTTCTTATATACGATACCGATATCGTTATAAGATGTAGCCAAGCCCGCTTCATCGTTCAGTTCTTCTTTTATGTGCAAGCCCTTTAGATGGTAGGTAAGCGCTGCCTGGTAATTACCTTGATTTTTTTCATTAGCACCTAGGATACCATATGATTCTGCTTCCCATTTCCTGATGCCCAGCTTTTTGCAAAGAGCAACTGCCTGCTTTGCATACATAACACTGGAGTCGCCGGAAATTCTTAAGAAGTCTTTAGATAACTGGTAGAGTGAACGTGCCTTGCCTTCGTTGGGTTGCATATGCCCGATAACCTTTAGAAGGCTATCAATACGGTTCCTATTAGCCAATGAAGGAAAGGACTGGGATATTAAAAGGGCTGTAAAAAATACGAGCCTGAAAGCCTTATACATAATACTAAAAAAATTTCTAATTAGTGCCACAATTTCGCTATATTTACATAGATACACAAATGAACTATAAGAGGAAACGGATTATTGAGGTGTAATTAAGTAATTAATAGGGGAACTTTCTGGATTTATTATTGGGCAGGCTGCAATGGCATTCATGTGTATGAATTTTACCATTACAAATTTTCTTAAAACTTGCCGTTATGAAAAACTATCAAAACCAGCTCGACAGGTTTCGTACTATCGCTAAAAAACTGGTAGATGATCATTCAGCAGAGCTTTTTTCAAGCTACAAGCTGTGCAGCAGCACCGGCACCATGCAACCTGATGATGCATACCATTCACATCTGGACACGCTGGGCAAGCAACTGGATGAAGAAGCCAGGCAATTTATTACCACTGCTCAAACCAATGCAGACATTGTGAGGTCTGAAGTCTGGGAGCTATGCAAAAAGTATCTCGACCAGTTTGTAAGGCGCAACCAGCCATCTTAATTATCAAAGATAATATAGATAGATAATGTACAGCTTTTTATTGGCGTAACTGTTTTGCACTATAATTTATATTATGTTAAGTAGAAAGGGGTGAATAATAAAAAACCTGCCGTGAACAGCAGGTTCTCAAATGTGAGAATACAATAATTTTGCACTCCCTCTTTGAAGTCCAAAACAAACATAGCGATTATAAGGGAAATAACAAAGTACCTCCGTGCCCTATCAGTTACTTTCAGTGTTGAGAATGGTTTGATAACCATTGACGGCAATGTCGTAACTGTTAGGGATGGCTATGTTATCTGCACATTCTTTCGCTTCGATGACCGTTTGGTCTATGATGTGCATTTCGTTTCAGTAAGGGAGTGGTATTTGAAATATACGCGTATGCATCGCATTGTGTACGCTCCACGTAGACACCAAATATCATATAATAATGTCACTACTCCACAAAGTAACCGTCGAGAAACTACCGTGTAATAGCTGTAACCGCAATTATGACCATCGCATAACCGATACAGGTTTTATCAAGACTGTTGAATGTCTTGAATGTGGTCACTTCGATGTGCATGCACGTTCACCGCGTATGTCACAGCGTGACGTTTTAATCCGCAACATTATTCACTCTCAAACAATAACCCCATGTTACTAATTGTAAAATTCGCCCTCCTGGCATTTGCCGTATTTTGTGTGTCCGCGACTATCGGCATTGTAGCTGAAGCATTAGCCACTCTCAAAAAGGTTTTTGTACCGGTACGCAATCTTTATAAGATATGGTATCAAACCCCTAACAGTCCTGCGTGTTCTACTGCCCTTGTACGTGCTACCCATAGCAAAAAAGCTATTGAGTACCTGCGTTCTCAATTCCCTATTACAAAAATCAATGTTCGTACTGTAGAAAAGCAAAAGGTTATATGATAGTTACATTGCGGGTTATTATCCCGCCTGCTCCGCTTATGCCTTATGCGCGATTTTCACATAATGTTCATGTTTTCGCTCTCTATCAGTTCCGAGCATTTATGCATTTCTGTCCAGAAGGTTATAGCTATTCAATCTATGTAGATGAGGAATAGGTATTATATAACTTCTGCTCCGTTATGGCCTGTGCTGGTTCAGTATTACCGAACGGTGTTCTGTACTAAACAGCGTCCTCAACTTATGGTTTTGACTGGTCAAAATATGTACTGTCATTATGATGCGCTTTTCTTTTCTCCATATCAACGAAGTACCAAAACTTTTAAAATATACGCAATTAACAATTATTTAATATGAACAAATACAAAGCAATCCTCCGTACTAAATCGGGTGGCTCATTCGGTTTGATAATTCAGGCCGCTGACAATGCAGCAGGTAAGAAACGTGTTAAGCGTCTCACTGACTGCAAAATGAATGCCTTCGGTACTATCCAGTAAGGCACAGGTTAAATCAAGTTTGTACACCTATACCCTATCATTTTACTAACCACAATACGCAACCTATGGCATCAAAAACGAAGTCAATTTCTCTGCAAAAATATGCATACAAAAACGGTGAGGGCTTTAAGTATAACTGCCCTCACCGTTACACGGGTGATAATAAAACCCTTGTCAATATTGATTGGTTACAAATGGCAGTAGAAATTAAAGAAGAGCGTTTTGCAGCTGGTATGACCTTTAACCGTGGAAAATATCGGTGGATTATTCGCCCTGTAGGTACAAAACATTACCGCTATTGCTATGATGTATACATAGAGAATACTCAATTTTTTACCGTCGAGGCTTCGCCTCGTAACAGTAAGGGGGGCGCGGATAATAAAGCCCTTGTTAAGTTTGAAAACTGGCTTTTATATACTGACTGGCACAGCGTATGGATTGACTTTAGAGATAGCCAATTGTCAAGTGTAGACAGGGTTTCAAGGCTTGATATTGCCTTTGATGGTATGGAACATATTTACAATTTAATGAATGATTTTATAACCCATAAAACAGACGAATATAGTGTTAAGCTTATCGGAAAAAGTAAGATTGGCGCGGGAGATATCAACCGTATCACCAAAAAGCCGATGTGGTACAATATCGGGTCGCGTAAAGGGCAGAAACAAGCCGTTATTTACAATAAAACGCAGGATATTGACAGGCTCGGGAAAAACTATATCCGTGAATACTGGCAAAGAAACGGTATCACCGAATTGCAAAGCAAACAGCCCATGTACCGCTTCGAAATCAGGCTTAAAAGCGACTACCTTAAAACCCTTCGCGGTGAATTATTGGACGTTAATACGCCTGATAACTTGGTTGATTACATCAATGATACTGATAATCTTATTACTCTTGCTAATCTTGCGTCCTACGATTTTTTTGAGTTCATATACTGTGATAATAAGCATGTATCTCGCTGCACTCGTGTGGTTCTCTTGCCTCCGCCTGGGCGGCAACTTGAGAAAACAACTTCTAAGCCAATAGGTACACCCTATAAAGCAAAGATGGCGATACATGAGGCGTTTTATCAGCTATGTGCAGACCTTACAGAGAAAGAAAAAGGTACTGAAACTATCGCCACATATATAGACCTGTATCAGCTTCATGATTGGTATAATCACCGCTGTAAAGACTTTGCGAGGCGTTACATGTGTTGTGATGTAGAACTGATGACTGAACTTTTAATGATGGGTAACTATACCCAAAAGCAAGCGGATAAATATATCCGCGAACGTATTGCACAGATTTCCCCTGCGAGAAAACAAAGTAAGCAAACCGCTTTAAAATTGGCATAATGGCAAAGAAACTCACATATAAAGACTACATGTCAATATTTGATATAAGCTGCTGCACCGCTCGTCGTTGGATATCAGAAGATAGGCGCGAGATAGGTTCTAAACGCCTCACAATTGCCCATATACGGGCTAAATACGGTCTTGAAGGTGAATATGCCTCTATGTTATAGAATGGCTCATTTTGGCTCAAAATGGCTCAAAATAGCTCATTATGGCTCAAGCCCCTATAATGCCGCTGTAAGTTTGTGTCAACAAAAACAAAAAGTAAAAAACACAAATTTTCATGTATTTAGGACAATTCAATAACACCGACAAGACAAAGGTTCTTGAAATTCGGAACGACGTCCAAAAGTTGTTTATCACAACTGAATGGACAGGCCCTAAAGTTGCAGACCAACCCGCGAACCTGCGCAAACGCGCTCAAGTTATGGCGTATTACAGCGGTCTTGCAATGAATGGTAAAATCTCTGTTACACGTTATCTGCAAAGCGGTACAAAGCAACTGATACAAGGCATGCAGATGTATGACCTTGCCGAAATAGCCGCGAATAATGAAGGTGTGGTGGAAATTACCAGTAAAAACCCCGATGACGTAAATAACACAACGTACATCACCCGCGTATCTATTGAGCTATGCAATGAAGGCTCCATCCGTTGTACGGATAAAGATTTTATCCGTGTAGAATTTGACGGCTTCTCTAAATATACGCTGGCTGGTGCTGATTATGATGCCACGCATAAGGTATATACTTTCGGTTCTTTCAAAGTGGTGAACGAACACCTGAAATATAGCCCTATAGCTTGTCAAGCTAACGCGGTTGTACAGTTTACCTGTGAGGGTGCTTACGCTATCGCTGTACCTGATACCTGCACTAAGCTGACACTGGATAACATTACAGGTGTTACACAGGAGTTCCGTTCTGAAGAACTGCCACACATATCTAACGATATGGAAGATAATGTGTATCAATATGACGGAATTGTTATCTCTTTCCAAAGGTGGCGTATCATACCGCTGCAATTTGCATCACGCGGCACGGTTCAGTTAACAGAAACCGCACAGGTATATCTGTTGACGAACAAAGACTATAATTCGGAAATTACTACAAAGTAACCCCTTCCATAAACCCCCTACCTGCAAGCCCCGTAAGGCTTGCAGGTTTCCTCAAAACTTTTTCGCATGTTATCTCTATTAAAAAAGCACCCTTTAGCTAAGGGTATAAAGAAAGGTAAAGGCGGTATCAAAGTAGGTTCTTTTCTAAAGAAAATGCTCGTACCAATTCCCGGTATAAATCCAGCACTAACCCCCGGTCATGGCCTTGTAAAATTTGGCGGTCTGTTCGGTAAAAAACGACACTAATGGGACTCAAATTTTTGAAAAAAATAACCAACGGGCTAAAGCGTAAAGAAGGTGGTACTAAGTTTGGTAACATCTTGCGCAAAGTAGCCAGTACAGCCAGTGGCGGTGCGCTTGGTAATGGAGCGTTGATGCTTCGCCCCGGTGTTTCTAAAGAGGAAACCGATAACAACTTCGCTCAATCTTTGGGCGCTGCTATTGGTACATTCAATTCAGAAAGTAACCGCCTGAATACACCTGTAGAAACAGAGCCTAAAGGCTTTACGGATTATTTACAGATGGGCTATATCAAGGAAAAAATAAGGCGTTTCATTCCTGCAATACTTGGTATTGTCGGCTTGATAATCCTCATACCAATCATTAAACGAGTTGCATTCTCAAAATCAAAATAGCAATGTACAATAACAACTATAACCGTGGTAGCTACGGTGGAAATAGCTACCGCTCTAATTCATACGGTAATAACCGTGGCGGCTATAGCCGTAATAATTATGGCAATAGCTACGGTGCCAATGGCTACAGTGGTGGACAAAACCGTCAAGCTAAAAAGCGCACTGGCTGTAAATCAGGTCAAGACACTAACGGTAACCCTTATGTACGTGGTTGGAACGTAAGCCGTCAATATGGCTTGGTTACATTCCTCTGCGTACCCTACGGAAAGACCAAACAGTCACAAAGTAAGTCGGGCAAGGTTTGGGAAAACTGGATGGTAAAGGTTCAACCTAAAATGGGTAAAGAGTATATCGTAGGTGGTATGTATGATGTGCAAACACGTCGTGTTATCATAAAAGATATGGGACTTGTGCTAAATCCTAAAGCTGATTACTGCGGCAAATTCACTAAGTAATGGTAAAGAACATTAAGCAAACTTTTCAAGGGCTGCAATTCCTGTCAAATATCCCTAACATACTGGAAACAGTACGGAAGGTATCTCGCAATGTGCAAGCGGCTGTAAATACCGTTGAATATGGTATACAGCAATTTCAAGAAGCTAATGCAAAGGAAGTCCAGCCCTCGGAACAAACCGACAAAAAAGAATGATAAATGTTACGCAGAAAATTACAGGCGTTGGGATGCTCATGTCTTGCTCCCCTGTACTGGCGGATATTTCCACGGGTTCAGCACCTAACCTCGCAAGCCTTGGTATTATACCAGCGATTACGGTAATACTCCAACTGATAAACACTATTTTAATTAATCGTCAAAAACGTAAAGATCGTGAACTACAAGACAAAGAACAAGGTAAAGAAATGGGGCAAAATCGCTCTGTTCGTAGTAGCCGCACTGGTAGTACTGCCACTGATACCGCAACTGCTAAATAAGCTTAAAGGCGGTGCAGAAACTGAATAAATACTGGTGGGTATTACTAATAATAGTACCCATTCTTTTTTATAGAAAAATTTTAATGATGTTGAATACTATAGGCTTGATAGATAAGCTGCCTGCGTTGGTCACAGATAGAAATGTTATGGCATTTCTAAAGATGATACGGTATTGTGAAGGTACCGCTGCCCCTGCGGGTTATTCTATGCTATTCGGCGGCAAACTGTTTACAGGCTTTGCTGACCATCCGCGTCAATCTTTCCGCTTTACTGATAAATTAGGGCGTTCGTTGACTACCTCTGCAGCCGGTGCTTATCAATTCCAGCGTGGCACATGGGATGAGTGTAAAAAGGCGCTCGGATTGAAAGATTTCATGCCTGACAGTCAAGATAAGGCCGCTATATACCTTATTGCGCGTCGTGGTGCTTTGGACTTGGTAAAGGCTGGTAATGTCAAGGGCGCAATTAATAAGCTTGGTAATGAGTGGGCTTCTTTACCCTCTGCCTCTATAGCTCAACCTCGTAAATCTCTAACCGATTGCATCAATGTATACAAAAAGAATGGCGGTCAAGTCGCAGTTTAATTTAAAAGGCGTGGTGGCTATAGCCGTTGGCATACTGCTACTAATCATTTTATTCCCGTTTTTGAAGCTGATAAAAAAATTTGTTTCTAAGGGTACTACCGCTGTCGATGATATTGTCCAGCAGGCAGAAATGAATGTGCTTAAAAAGAAGTACGGAAACCACCGTGACTTTGATTTGATAGCTAACGATGTTGTACCGTCTATTTATCATGCTTTCCATGATGATTGGGACG
>DASWWE010000202.1:0-10260 GCA_036406055.1 Flavipsychrobacter sp.
ATTCTAACTCCTCGCTGCCGGGTTGTATAAAAGCATGCAGAAGCGGTAATGACTGCACCAGCAAAGTTTCGGGGGTGTAGGTAGTACGTTGCAGTGATAAGCCTTGCGTATACAAATGCAGCTGTGCCATAGTTCGTCCTATTGTTGTATGCATGGCATCGGGGTAGGTGATTACCTTATCGCCCATGGCATAGGTAAATAGTACGGCATGTCTTTCACCTTCGGGTGCAGTGATGTTATGTATATAAATGCCATTGGCATCGGCCATAGGCCTGGATACGGGTACGCCGTTTTCAGCCAGCATATTTATCAGTCGTATCTCTTCAGTAATATCTGTAGTAGAACGCCAGCCAAGGCTATAGATGCGTAATACATATTTATCAGCAGCGGTAGTAATGAGGTAACTATGATTGATACCTGCACGTAGTAGCTTACAACCTGTTACTGCCAGTCCCCATTGCTGTTGCACCCATGTACCCAGGTGTGGAGTAGATAGGATAGACGAAGAAACGGGGAAATGCTGCATAAAGGTTGGTTATAAAAAAGGGTAGTAAAGATAACAAAGCCCGCATTATTTCACCCATTTCAATGCACTGGTTATTACATCGAAAGTATGATTGGCAACAGGCTTGGGGTTATCGCCGGCAAATTCATTGAACATATGGTCGTAGGGCAATACATGGTAACTGATATTTTTTCTGCCTCGTTTCAGGCTTTCAAGATATATATAGTCGGCACTTAACATCGATGTATTACGGTCGCGCGATGCTACAGCAATGTATATGGGAATATCTGAAGCCAATATATGCTCCATAGGTGTGGTATTGCAAAAGCTGCTCCATCGCAGGTAAGTATGCCCCTGCCATTCCTTATCGGTGGCATTTGGATGGGCGTATATATCGGCTATTTCTTCCTGTAATTGTTTTATGTATCCCTCAGCATCATCGTAACTGATGCGCCCTGCTACGGCATCGGTACGTGCCTGCACTATGAAATCGTAAAACTGGTTGAGCCCATTGCCTACCAGTAATATAGCATGGGTGATGCTTTTATTAACAGATAACAATCCCGCACCTACTTGAAAGCCTTCTGAAATACCCAGTATCACGATATGTTTCTTATCTATCTTCAGGTGTTTGCCAATGTCTTTCAATACAGCATTGCAGGCATTTACGCGCCAGTTGAGCGAAAGGCGTTTGCGGTATTCATCGGGCATGCGGCTTTGGGGGTAGCCCGTGCTATCAATGTAATGTACACTATCTGCAAAAGGCACGCCGGGTTTGCTGATAACCACCAGATGGTATTGTTTTGAAATTTCCTTGATATCGAATGGAATGCTGCCCATAATACCGGCGTTGGTATATTGATACAATGGTAGTGGCCCGGAGCCATCTATGTATAGCAACACAGGTTTCAGACTGTCTATTTTGGCTGTGCTTACATAGTAATTTATACTGCCCAGTGTAGGGGAAGCGTAGCTATAATGCTTTAGCCCCACATGCTCGGGGGTAAGCTGGCATAACGCACTGAGGCTGCAACAAATAACCAGCAATAAAACAAGCAATTTTTTCATAGATGGATATGTGTATCGTATGGCGAAGAAAAAGCAGATGCTTCTAATGCTTTGTTAATATCTGCAAAAGTGCATGCTGCATAGCACCATACAAGGCTGCCTGTTTTGCCCTAATTTGCATGCATGACACCAAGGCAAGTATTAGAACAATGGATACAATTATTTAACCGTGCAGATGCTGTGGGTATTACCACACTGTACCACGAAGATGCCATCAATCACCAGGTAGCCAATGAACCGGTAATAGGCAGGGATGCGATAGGTGAAATGTTTACCAGAGAGTTTGCTGCTGCAGATATGGTGTGTATACCTGAAAATATTTTTGAAGATGGCGAGTGGGCCATACTGGAATGGAAAGACCCTAAAGAAATGCGCGGTTGTGGCTTCTTCCACATTACAGATGGTAAGATAAAATTTCAACGGGGTTATTGGGATAAGCTATCCTTTCACCGTCTGTATAATATACCGCTGGAGGCATAAAAAATCCCGGTGCAGGCACCGGGATACTATCGAAAAGCGTATGCTATCTTACTGAAAGAAATGCACGATAGCTGCATTTACATGACTGTTGTCACTGTGTGTTTCTGTCTTCACTACCTGCCCATCTACCAGTATTTCCAATTTAATACTGAAAGCACCCGGTGTAGCACTGTTGTTTTGCAATATGGCTATGGATGCTTTGTCCAGGTACTTCACATTGCGGTCTATTTTTTTACTGAAGGGCATTGGCACATCTTTTACAGTGCTTTCACCGCCTGTTTCATTAGTGAATGTGATGGAGGTAGCCTTGGCTACAGAGCCCGAGGCTACTGAAGCCCTATACTCTATGGATACGTTTTTAGGGTAGGCAGATGGTTTTGGCGTAGGTGTAGGGTTGTTTCCCGTTCCGTTATCATCATCCTTATTACAAGAAGCGGCGCCCATGCATACCATTACGCCCAGTAGCATGCTCATGATGGTTGTTTTACTTTTCAGGAATCTCATAATGCTCGTTTTTTTAATTGCTGTTTTTAGTAAGTGTATTGTACCCGCAAAATTATTGAGCACATCACTAAGCACAGGTACGGTATGTAGGTAGATACCCGCTGTCTGTAATCTTCAAATGCATGGCGGGTATAACTTTGGAAACGTTTATACCCATTGCCGCAGTCGTTGGTATGCAGAAACCTGTCGTTTGTCGTCGTTGTTGCACAGGCGGTGGTATTTGCCGATTTTTGACGCTATGAAGCGTGTGTTGTTTCACCTATTGTTCTGGCTAGCCTACTATTGTCTTACTGTTTATTTTGAATGGCAGTGGCTGGATGCCTTTGGTTGCAACTGGCCTGCAGGGGTAAAGCTATTGCGCGCATCTATAACAGGCGCTCTGTATACATTGCCGTATATGGCGCTGGCCTATTACCTGCTGCATGTGGGTGTGGTGAATATCATACAGCGTAGCAGGCACAGATGGCAGGGGATAGCTATGGTGCTGGCTAGTTATTTTGCGGCTATATTTACTGTTATTGTCTTTGCAAGGCTGGTAGCATTACCTTATGTGTATGATAATCTTGTTGTGCCGCAAGGACACTTTATACAGCCGGCCAAATTCTTTACACTAATGCTGGAGGCGGCATTCCCGGCAGGGGTATTGCTATCTATACAATTTGTAGAGGTGCAGATGAAGGCAAAAGAACGCGAGCAAACTATAATAAAAGACAAACTGAATACAGAACTGCAACTGCTGAAAAGCCAGCTGAACCCGCATTTTCTCTTCAACACACTAAACAATATATACGGGCTGACACGCAAGAAAAGCGATATGGCACCTGAAGCAGTGCTGAAACTATCGGAAATGCTAAGCTTTATGTTGTATGAAGCCAATAGTGGTACTATCAGCATCAGGAAAGAGATGCAATTTCTTGAGGATTATATATCTCTGCAAAGGCTGCGGTACCCCGATAGCTTTCGTATTGTGTTTAATAAGATGGTAGATGATGCGGAGCGGCAAATAGCCCCATTGCTGCTACTGCCACTGCTGGAAAATGCCTTTAAACATGGTGCAGGCGATAGTCATGCTGATTCATATATCCATATAGACCTGAAACTGCAACAGGCGCAACTTATGTTTACCATCACCAATAGTTTTGAACGCAACGGGCAGGATATGCGTAGCGATACTATAGGCCTGCATAATATAAAACGCCAACTGCAACTGTTATACCGTACGCAGCAACTGGTGCTGATGGATAACGAAAACGTTTTTACAGCGCAACTGAATATAAACCTGGATAGCTATGAAAAAATATAACTGCCTGGTGGTGGAAGATGAGCCGCTGGCGGCAGAGATACTTACCGACTATATAATGCAGGTACCCTTTCTGCATTGTGTGGCCGTGTGCCGCGATAGCATTTATGCATTGCAAGTATTGCAAAGTGAGAAGATAGACGTTATGTTCCTTGATATACACCTGCCTAAGATGAAGGGGCTGGATTTTGTGCGCACACTGCAAAATCCGCCACAGGTTATCATTACCACTGCCTACCGCGAATATGCACTGGAAGGCTACGAAGTGAATGCGGTGGACTACCTGGTAAAGCCGGTAAGCTTTCCACGGTTTCTTACAGCAGTGAACAAGCTTAGGCAGGACATTCCTTTAGCGCCGCCGGTGCCGGAGGCTTCACATGAATTGCCATACTTGCTCATCAATATCAACAAGAAGAAAATACGTGTGCCGGTAGAGGAGATATTATATATAGAAAGCAAGAAAGACTATATAGATATAGTGACGGCAGACAGGGTATATACCACCAAATATCAACTAGGTGAAATAGCACAGGAACTGAGCACTGATGCATTCATACGTATACATCGCTCTTATATAGCTGCCCGGCATAAGATAACTGCGTACAGTGCTACACAGGCAGAGCTGGGTGTGGTGCTGCTACCTATAGGCAGGGCTTACCGCGATAGCGTATTGCAAATATTAGGCAAGTAGTGTAACAGTGTAACGCAACGCTACACTGTTACATTTACATTTAATAAAAGAATTGTTCTGAAATGATCTTGCCATCTCTTACTTCGTACAGCATTACCTGGTCTATAAGTATGCGGCCGTGGCCTTCTACGGTCAGGTCTTTTTTTCGGCCTACGGCAAAATGGTTGCCGGCTACTATGGGTGGCGTGGTGTGCAGGTAGTGCGCAGCTGTAATACGGCTCACAAATTCCTCTCCTTTTTTTCGCACAGGCTCCTTGCCTTCTGCATTTTTAAAATAAGGGGAGTGTGCAGGCTCTATGCTGCGTACATCATCAGCAAAAAGCTCATCCTGTATCTCAAACCATTTTTCCTGCTGTGCCAACTCGTTGAAGCGGGCTGCTATTTCCTGTGTTGTCATCGTGGTCTGTGTTTACAGTTTTTTAATTGGCTATCTCTTTTGCAGGTTCGCCCTTGCCTGTGGTTATCAGTTGCAACAGGCTGCCTTGCAGGTAATGGTTCCAGCCATTGGTGCAGGCATCGTAGCATTCGCATTGCGATGTCAGTCCGTGATGGGTAAAAACCAGTTGTGTTTTATCGCCCTGTTTAGAAATATCGAAACTGATGGTAGTGCCGGTCCACTCGTCTTTTTTATCTATAAAAGTGAGCTGGCTATCCAGCACTTCCCATACCACTTTTTGGTTTTCTATTACCTCAACCAGTTTTTGTTTTGAATAATGCATGTCTTTATAACGATAAATGAACTCATCGCCCAGCTTTTGAGAGGCGCCCTGCAAGGTGGCAGACCACCAACCGCGTACATTGTTGATGGCATTAAATACTTCCGCCGGAGACTGATCTACCAGCAAGGTGGCTGTAATGTTTTGTGTAGTCATAATGCTTTTCTTTTGTGATGTGAATTGATGTATGCTGCAAAGCTATCGTCCATATACGGGATGGATGGGGTGCATAATGGACTTTGTGTTGGGTTGATTTGGACAATACGGTGCGGTAACTTTACAGGATAAAAAAACGCCTTGTTATGAAACATGTCACCATCATCGTACCCGACTGCCAGGTGAACCTCAACAGCATCAGCGGGGCCTATGAAATACTGAGCAGTGCCAACACGTACTGGCAACGACAGGGTAACCGTTCGCTGCTGGATATATGTATAGCGGGCTTCGTTACGAAATCGCAGGTAGATGACGGGTATTTCACCATTCATCCTGCCGACCTCGCCACCATCCGTAGATCTGACCTGCTCATTATACCGTCCATATTTGAAGACTACGCACAGGCGATAGCTAAGAATGAAAGACTAATAGACTGGATAGCGGCACGATATAAGGGTGGGGCAGAAGTTGCCAGTATGTGCTCAGGGGCTTTTTTGCTGGCGGCTACAGGATTGCTGGAAGGCAAAAGCTGTTCTACCCACTGGAATGCTGCAGAGCAGTTTCGGCAGATGTTTCCCGGTGTGCGGATGGTAGAAGATAAAGTGATAACCGATGAGCATGGTATCTATACCAATGGCGGTGGGTATTCGTTTCTAAACCTGGTGCTGTACCTTGTAGAAAAGCTGTTTGACAGGGCAACGGCTGTATTTTGCTCCAAGATATTCCAGATAGATATAGAGCGGACAACGCAATCGCCATTTACTATTTTCCATATCCAAAAAGGACATGGCGATGAAGTGATAAGCAAAGCACAGGCATATATAGAAGCGCACCTGGATGCAAAAATATCGTTTGAAAAGCTGGCGGCAGAGCTGGCTGTGAGCCGCCGCAACTTCGACAGGCGTTTTATTAAAGCTACAGGCAACACACCGGTGGAATACCTGCAACGGGTAAAAGTAGAAGCCGCGAAAAAAGACCTGGAGCGCGGGCGCAAAAGCATATTTGAAGTGATGAGTGATGTGGGTTATACCGATGACAAAGCTTTTCGCGAAGTGTTTAAAAAGATAACCGGCTTATCACCATTTGATTATCGTAATAAGTACAGTAAGGAAAACGTTACGATGTAAAGTGTGGCAAGGTTTTTTTATATAGTGGTTGCTGACTTCCCTATATGTTTCAAAAAAACCTGACTACTATGATACTGGACAGTGAAAAGCTGTATGCTGTAATAAAGCAGCTATACAAACAGAAGAACGCCAACCCACGAAAACAGGCACCGCTTTCGGTAGATTCGCTGGCGCTATATTTTGGTTGCAATTGTGATGAGATCCTGGAAATGGCAGCGCCATTAGTAACAAAGGGTGCTATATACATACGAACAGAACCAGCTACGCATTCTGTAGCACGCAAATGGCATGCAAATAATGGCCATATTGTACTGGCTGAAGACGTGTGGGCGTAAATATTGTCTATTTATTCTTCTCTATAAATAAAGCAGCCCAATAAGGCTGCTTTATTTTATTCTTAAAGCTTTCTTAATATCTAGATTAAAATTTGCTATTTACGAAACTTGTCGTAGGTTTGATTACGAATACATTCGTAGATAAGCATGCAAGCCAATATAAAACCAACAGAAGCAGAACTGGAGATACTGAATATACTGTGGGAGCAGGGCCCTGCCACCGTACGCACCGTGCACAATGAGCTGGCGCAGAAAAAAGAAGTGGGATATACCACCACGCTGAAGCTAATGCAGATAATGCTGGATAAAGGACTGGTAAGCAGGGAAGCAAGCGGCAAAATGCATGTATACACAGCCGAGGTAAATAAAGAAAGAGCACAGGGGCAAATGGTGCAGCGGATGATAGAAACTGTATTTGGCGGGTCGGCCATGCAACTGGTGATGCAGGCATTGGGCAATCACAAAACCACGAAGGCCGAACTGGATATGATACGCGACTACCTGGACAAGAAAACTAAAAAATAACTTTTCACCGCAAAAACAAGCAGCTATGACTATCTGGCTTCAATCTTTATCGTGGGCGCTGGTATATGCAGTGGGGCAGGGTATGGTGGTATATGCTACCTTATGGCTGGTGCTGAAGTTATTGCCCGCCGTAGCTGCCAATGTAAAATATCATATATGCTTAGTGGCGCTTACTATACTGCCGGTATGGTTTGGCATTACCTGGTGGCAGGAATACCATGTGCTGCAACAGAAATGGGTTCTACTGCAATCGCAACCGCTTGTATGGATGACGGGCAAGGGAGATGTTTTAATAACAATTATGCAGCTGATATCGCCATGGATGGCACTGTGCTACCTGGCAGGCTTACTAGCTATGCTATTTCGGTTTTCGGGTGGTATGTGGCAATTGCTATCGCTGCGGAAGCTTGGTGTAATGCCGGCTGATGAACAGGTGAACCACCTGCTGTATGTACTGAAAGATAAGCTACATATAACATCTGCCGTGCAACTGCTGGTATCTGCAAGGGCGCAGGTGCCTATGGTAATAGGTTTTCTGAAACCCATTATATTGCTGCCTGCTGCGGCTATGACGCAATTGAGCACCAGGCAACTGGAAGCCATCATACTGCACGAACTGGCACATGTAAAAAGGCAAGACTACCTTGTCAACATTCTGCAAACCATAGCAGAAACCATACTCTTTTTCAATCCCTTTGTATGGATGATATCCGGCATTATTCGCCGTGAAAGGGAGTATAGCTGTGATGACCTTGTATTGCAATATATTCCGGAACCGCTATCGTACGCTACTGCACTGCGTGTATTGGCCACACCTGCTACACCTGCCTTAGCCGTAGCGGCATCTGGTTCTTCACATCAATTGTTTCACCGAATAAAAAGAATTATGGAAATGAAAAAGAAACCTTTCAGTTACAGCAAACTGGTAGCTACACTTTTTGTGGTAGTTGCCATTACCTGCACGGTGGTATTTGTTTCACCATCGTTTGCGGGCAACGCACCAGAGAAGAATGAAGAAACGGCTACAGCCACCAAGGCTGCGCGACCACAACCCACAGATGATTTTGCAGAAGAAAAACAACTGGTATGGCAGCTAAGCGATGATAAACTGGTAGATGAGATAAACGGATTTGTAGTAGAAAAGCGGAATGATGAACTATACATCAACGGCAAAAAGCAACCGGATAATATTGCCAGGAAGTATTTATCCAATATTAAAAAGGACGTGATAAGAGTACAGGTGATGTCGTTTACAGAACGATTGAAGATGCACCCCGAAGCGGGTATTATGCAGAATATTATGCCCATGTCCTTTTCATCGCCCTGTATTCAATACAAGCCTAAAGAGGGTTGCTGATACCCCTTTGTTTTTAAGATTTCTCATAGCGCCCTTCGGGGCGTTATTTTTTGATGTGTATTGTATACAGAGATCATGTCCCGATTTGCTGCCGGGATGAAGGTGGGGTATTGTTTGCCCCAAGAGGGATTTGTGTTTGTCATAAAGTGTAGCAAATAGAGTGGGCACTGTGTTGTGCATCTGTTCAATGCCTAAGCGCTGCTTATTAGCTTGCATCAATTAATGGCTGGGTTTCATTTGGTTAGGATTAGGTAGCGTGCATAAAAGCTTGTGCGTTTTTGTACGAATGCCAACTTCCATATGCAAGTGTGTTTTGGCACAAGATTTTTATACCAGTTAGTGAACCAACCAACAGACTGATAAAAGGCCTGATCTTTCTGTTATGACAGATAAATAGTACATAAGTGGTATGTTCACAAGGAGCTATTACATATGCACTATGAGAAAACGACTCATAGCGCCCTTCGCGGGCGCTATTGTTTTTGTGTATATATAGTTGACAATAAAATGGTATATATTTAGCTAATGCTAATTCCTGCCTACTGCCGTTTTATCCTGAGCCTTTGCTTTCTACTAAGCCTTGGAGATGTTAATGCTAACAATTATATAAAATATTACCGGGCAATTGCTGCTGCCGAAACCAAGGTGGTAAATGGACAATACACCGAAGCTATACTGCAGTATAGTACGGCATTTGCAGAATACCCATATAATAATCCAACGGACTGCTTTGTGGCAGCCCAAGTAGCAGCGTATGCAGGAGATAGTGCGAATTGTTATTCGTTTCTGCGTAAAGGCATATCATTTGGGCTACCATTGCAAACTATACAGCACAACAGGCACTTGGCCGCATATGCTCTGCCCAAAGAAGAGTTAAGTATGTTGCAAAGAATCTATGAAGAGCGAATCAATAAAACTGTAAGAGCCGCGATGATTAGACTAATACAGAAAGACCAGGCTGTTGTGCATAAATTGCCCCCAGGCGCACTGTACGATAATGGGGGGCGTTCGCTGAAAGCTATATACCAGCCTACATGGGATAGCATGGTGAATGAAATAATCCAACTAACGACTATGTATGGCTTTCCGGCGCAGAAAATAGCCGGTACGCAAAATGGCGATGATACGGTATTTCGTATCAGCCCGCATTGTAACTATGCCTACTTTATATTGATACATTATTGCAATGCGTGGCAACGAATGGGGACCGTGTTACATGATGAACTTGAAAAAGGGAACATCACTCCCATAATGTATGCAGCGCTTGCCGATAATTCCAATGGGTATAATGATTATGCGCATGCACAATACTTTTCGCCACGGCCATGTAATGACAATGCTTGTAAGAAACAGGTGAACAAACGCCTGCAGGAAGTAAATGCTGCAAGACAGGAGATAGGCCTATGCAGCTACGATGTGATGGAAAAGAAATTTGCATCGACCATTGCATATCGTAAATGGCAGCAAAAGGCTGGTGCGCCACCTGTTGCCGTATT
>DASWWE010000203.1:0-6204 GCA_036406055.1 Flavipsychrobacter sp.
CGAAGACCATAGCGTTTTCACTTGAAATAATCAGGTATGTTGAATTGCTGGAGGAGAGAAGAAAATTGGTTATTGCGAACCAGTTATTGAAATGCGGCACATCTATAGGTGCTAATGTTCATGAGGCGCAAAACGCAGAGAGTAAAGCCGATTTTATACATAAGTTTAAAATAGCGGCTAAGGAAACTGGAAGAAACGAAGTATTGGTTAGTTCTTTGTAAAAATTCAAGTAGTTATCCGGACTGTTCGCACCTGGATGTATTACTTAAAGAGATCGAAAAAATTATTACTAAAATAATTGCGACAAGTAAGGCAGCCATTAGCTAATTGCCGAATTGTCAAATTGTCAAATTACGATTATGGAGCATTACCATATGAATCTCACACTGAAAGTGTGGAAGCAAAAAAACAGGAACGAGAAAGGTCGTTTTGAAACATACCAGGTGAAAAACATTTCTTCTGAAATGTCGTTCCTGGAAATGTTTGATGTGCTGAACGAGCAATTGATAGCGGAAGGTAAAGAGCCTATCGCTTTCGACCACGATTGCCGCGAAGGTATCTGCGGTATGTGTAGTATGTATATCAATGGCCGTGCACACGGTCCGTGGCACCATACCACTACCTGCCAGCTACATATGCGCGAGTATAAAGATGGTGACACCATAGTGGTAGAGCCATGGAGGGCCAATTCCTTCCCGGTGATAAAAGACCTGGTGGTAGACCGCGAGTCTTTCGACCGCATAATACAAGCCGGGGGTTATGTATCTGTAAACACAGGTAATGCTGTGGATGCAAATGCCATACCCATCGATAAGCATGAAGCAGATGAATCATTCGCATCAGCAGCATGTATAGGTTGTGGTGCGTGCGTAGCAGCCTGTCCTAATGCATCGGCAATGTTGTTCGTATCGGCTAAAGTATCGCACCTGGCTATGCTGCCACAGGGAGACCCTGAGCGTAAGACACGTGTGACGAATATGATACAGCAGATGGATAAAGAAGGCTTTGGTAGCTGTACCAATATAGGTGCCTGCGAGGCTGAATGCCCTAAAGGTATATCGCTGGAAAACATTGCCCGCCTGAACCGCGAGTACATTGGTTCTATGACTGCAGGCGGTTCTCAGAACTCGATATAAATAACAAGAATTTAAAAATAACAAGCAAGGCTGTCCGATACTGGCAGCCTTTTCTTATTTTGCCGCCATGATAAAGAAGCTTACATTATTAGTACTTATAGCTTGTTCTTTTTTCACCACAATAGCGCAAACCGATACGGTTGCCGTAGCACCTGCCGATAGCTTCGTAGATAACAGCCACCTGCGTGTGAGCCTGCTTACGTGTGGTGTGGGCGATGAGATATACGAAACCTTTGGCCACACGGCTATACGTATTACAGACAGTGTAAACGGTACCGATATTGTATATAACTATGGTACGTTTGACGGGTATGAAGAGAATTTCCAGATGAAATTTATGCGGGGCAAACTGCTGTACTATGTGTCCTTTTACCCATATGAATCCTTCCTGACAGAATATACATCGGCCAAGCGCAGTGTACAGGAACAAATACTGCATATAACCGGCCCGCAGAAAGAGGCTATCTACAGCTTTCTGAAAAACAATGCGCGGGAAGAGAACCGCTATTACAAGTACGATTTCTTTTTCGATAACTGTGCTACCCGCATCCGCGATGTATTCCCATTTGCATTGGGCAGCAAATTTAAATATGCGCGGGTACTACCTGAAGACAGCCGTCTTACCTTTCGCCAAATCATCAACGAATACTTTTACCGTGTGCACTGGCAACGTGTAGGTGTGAATATATTATTAGGCAGCCCCATAGACCGGGTAATGACCAATGCAGATATTATGTTTCTGCCCGACTACCTGCGCGATGGTATGACCGGCGCAACGCTGAAAGGAAAGAAAGTAGCAGGCGATGTAACATTGGTAATACCCGGTTCTGAACACAAACCGGCAGGCATCAACCAGCCGCTTATTGTAATGCTGCTGGTAGCCATGCTGACCATAGCAGGGCTGTTAGTGCCATCGCTGAAAGGATTGGGTAAAGCGATGACCGCCATCGTATTATTTGTAACGGGGCTGCTGGGTACATTAATGCTCGTAATGTGGTTTGGTACCGACCACCAGGGCTGCCACAACAACTGGAATATACTATGGGCATTGCCCACCAACCTGGTTATGGCATTTGCCAGTAAGCGGAAAAAGGGCGGGTATGCTGTGACGGGTATTGTGCTCATCATCGTAGCACTGATACTGCACCTGTTACGCATTCAGCAAATGGCATTGTATGAACTGTGGCCATTACTGCTATCGCTGCTATTTATATATGGCATGATTTATAAGCAGGGTAAATCAAATACATAACAGTGGCAATCAAAACAATTGAAACAGAACAGTTTCCCGTATTGAGCTATAGCATTGCCGGCACCGGCCCTGCCGTGGTACTGATACATGGCTTTCCGGAAAATGGCGGGCTGTGGCGCGAAGTATGGCCCACGCTGGCCGATAACTTTACCGTGATAGTGCCCGACCTGCCCGGCGCAGGCGGCAGCAAACTACCCGAAACACCGCTCACTATCGAAGACCTGGCACACGCCGTGAAATTGATATGTGAAAATGAGAATGTGGAAAGGGTAGTAATGGTGGGGCATTCTATGGGAGGGTATACCGCACTTGCTTTTGCCGAAAAATACCCGTCTTCTGTAAAAGGGTTATCTTTAGTACATAGCACAGCAACGGCTGATACCGATGAGAAGAAAGAAACAAGACGAAAAGCAATAGGTGTAATAGAAAAGGGTGGCAAAGATGCTTTTGTAAGGCAAATGATACCCGGGCTTTTTTCAGAGCGGTATAAAAAGGAGCATCCCGAGATGATAAAAGAGCAGGCAGAACGCGGATTGCAGATAGCGGCGGAGAGCCTTGTAGCATTTTACAATGCCATGATAATTAGGCCGGACAGGACAGATACCTTGCGTAATGCTGCTTTCCCGGTGCAATGGATCATAGGAAAGGAAGACACGGTAGCGCCAATGAGCGTGGTGATGCAACAAACACAGCTGGCAAACGTTAACTTTGTATCGGTGTATGAAGAGAGTGCACACATGAGTATGCTGGAAGAGCCCATACACCTTGTAAAAGACCTGGCGGATTTTGCAAGCTATTGTAAAGCCAAATAACCAATTAGAGTAACATGCGGGGCCTTGTATTTATCGGACTGGTTTTAACTTTATTGACAGGCATCTTCATACCTGCAAATGCTACCCACCTGGTAGGTGGGGAAATTACGTATCGCTGCCTGGGTAATAACAGGTATGAAGTGCGTATAGATATCTATCAGGATTGCCTTACCGGTTTAGACAGTGCCCGTGCACAGGACGACCCCGCATTCTTGGGTATATTCACGCCCGGCGGGCAACCTGTATACCCGCGTGAGCAAATACCATCCAGCGCTGATATATCCGTACCGCCTAATTTCAGCAATAGCTGTGTGAATAATCCACCAGCTACCTGCCTGCGCAAAGTGAGCTTTGTAAGAACATATACCCTGCCCGATAACGGTGAGGGCTATCGTGTGATATATACCCGCTGCTGCCGTAACGGTAGCATCAACAACCTGCTGAGGCCATCGGAAGTAGGGGCTACCATCTACTGCGATATACCACCTGCTAACCTGGCTGCCTGTAATAACAGTGCGGTATTCAAAAACTACCCGCCGCAAATTATTTGTGTAAACAACCCGCTGGTATATGACCATGGTGCTACGGATAGCGATGGTGATTCATTGAGCTACGAGTTTTGTGATGCATACCCCGGTGGTACGCCGGAAAATCCGAAGCCATGGCCATCCTCTGTACTGCCACCGCCGTTGAACGTGTACCAGCCCAACCCGCCATCGCCCAGCTTTGGTTATCGTACGGGCTTTTCAGCCACAAGGCCTATGGGTGGTAATCCTGTAATACAAATAGACCCGCGGAGTGGTATGATAACAGGCACGCCGAATATACAGGGCCGCTACGTGGTTTCTGTATGCTGCCATGAATGGCGAAATGGGGTGCGCATCAATACGGTACACAGGGAGTTTCAGTTTGTGGTTACCAACTGCTCTAAGGCTGTGGTAGCGGATATACCACAACTTTCTGACGAGTTCAATACGTACATTGTAAACTGCAAAGACAAAACGGTAGGCTTTATCAATAATAGCCAGGGTGGTTTTGAATATTACTGGGATTTGGGTGTACCGGGTGCCACATCTACAGAATTTGAGCCTAGCTATACTTATCCTGATACCGGTACCTATGAAGTGCAGCTGGTAGTGAACAGGGGCAGTACTTGCCCGGATAGCATATCGAGGCTGGTGAAGATATACCCCATGCACGAGGCTGAGTATAAATATGAAGGCCTGCCTTGCCCCAATACGCCTATACAATTTACCGATCTTTCGGAAGCTACATTCAAGCCTGTAAATAAATGGGAATGGAGCTTTGGTGATGGTGGTACCTCTACCGACCAAAACCCGACGCATGCGTTTGGTACCGGCGGTGACTATACGGTAACGCTTATATCATCTACCATAAAAGGCTGTAAGGATACGATGTCTAAAAAGGTGCAAATAGAACGCTTTGTACCATTTGCAGGTAATGATACTATCATCGTAAAGGGCGAGAGCATCAATTTCCGCGCCAGTGGTGGCGACCAATATGCCTGGACACCGGGAGACCGGCTGAACCGTACGGATGTGAATAACCCTGTAGGTACTTATCCAGACACAGGTATATTCAGGTACAATGTACATATAAGCAGCAATGCAGGCTGCGAGGGTAATGACTCCATACAGGTATGGGTGGTAAACCAGTCATCCTTGTTTGTGCCCAATGGCTTTACGCCTAATGGCGATGGCCTGAATGACTACCTGAAAATGCTGAGCGTAGGGTATTCAAAAATCAATTATTTCCGTGTATTCAACCGGTGGGGCGAGAAGGTTTTTGAAACCAATGAAATAGGAAAAGGCTGGGATGGCCGCTACAAAAACCAGATGGCTGATGTAGGTACTTACTTCTGGACACTATCGGTAAACGACCGTTTTGGTAAAGAAGAAATGATAAAAGGCGATGTAACGCTGATACGCTAATGCCCCATTACTTCCTGTAAGGATAATTGCGGTGGCTGGGTATATTGTTTATCACCAGCGCTACCACCAGCAATATCAGCACGCCCGACATAACGGGTGATAAGACATACATCCAGCCGAGACTCAATATTTTTTCAGAACCTATATTGGCTATCAGTGCAGTGGCGCCCCCGGGCGGGTGCATGGTTTTTGTCATCTGCATGGCCACAATGGACAGAGACACAGCAAGGGCTGCCTGCAGCCACACATCGCCGGGTACCAGCTTGTGTACCAGCACACCTATAATGGCACAAATGAAATGGCCGCCTACCAGGTTTCGGGGTTGTGCCAAAGGACTGTTAGTAGCACCGAATATCAATACCGAACTGGCACCAAAAGAGCCGATGAGGAATACATTGTCCAATCTGTCGAACTGTGCTTTGTGTATCAACCCGATGAGTGCAATACCTATGAAGGCGCCAATGAAAGTCCAGATATGGTCTTCGGGGTCTACAAGTGTCTGTCGATAGATGACCAGTTTGGTAACACGGTATGTGCGATGGATGCGTTTCTTCACTTCTTGCGGATTGGCCGCGAAATTAGGCTAATCCGTTGGCATCACAATAATCGGCCCAACGTTTTACACGCATTGTGATATAACGTTTCAGGTATGTATCGCTGAGGAAGATGCTGGAATAATTTTCGAACCGCTGGCACTGCACACCCAGGTAAAAGAAGTAAAGTGCAGTACCCAGTGCAGGTAATAGCCTTTTCTCTTCGGTAGTAAGTGAGGTGATGCTTTCATAGCCCTGCAAAAAAGCAACCATCTTACGACGGAACTCGGTATTATCGGGTTCGGTAAAATGCAGTTGCATCAGGTAATATGCCACATCTAAGCACTGCCACCCATTGCCACAAAAGTCAAAATCGAAGAGGGTAATGTTATCGCCATCTATATTCAGGTTGTCGAACCATATATCGAGGTGTACGGCACCGCTGCGAAGTTGTGAAGTATCTGCATGATGCAATATATCCAGCAGCTTGCCCTGCATAGCCTGCATATATTCTAACTC
>DASWWE010000204.1:0-20520 GCA_036406055.1 Flavipsychrobacter sp.
TCATATTATTTACTTACCTTCGCACCTCGATTTTGAAAAGCAATAATCTAAATTTATAATTTAAACACAAAATGGCAGACTTACGGTTACAGCGCAACTTCGGTATTGCAGCGCACATCGACGCCGGTAAAACCACGACCACAGAACGTATTCTTTATTACACAGGTGTGAACCACAAAATAGGTGAAGTGCACGAAGGTGCTGCTACTATGGACTGGATGGCACAGGAGCAAGAGCGTGGTATCACCATTACCTCTGCTGCCACTACCTGCTTCTGGCAGTTCCCTACCGTACAGGGTAAACCAATAGCAGAATCTAAAAAATACAAATTCAATATCATCGATACTCCGGGCCACGTTGACTTTACCGTAGAGGTAGAGCGTTCTATGCGTGTACTGGATGGCCTTGTTGCCCTGTTCTCTGCGGTTGACGGTGTAGAGCCTCAATCTGAAACAGTATGGCGCCAGGCAAACCGTTACCGTGTACCACGTATCGGTTTCGTAAACAAAATGGACCGTATCGGTGCTGACTTCCTGATGGTGGTGCAGCAGGTGCGCGATATGCTGGGTGCTAAATCTGTACCGCTGCAATTGCCTATCGGTGCTGAAGATAACTTTAAAGGTGTGGTTGACCTGATCCGTATGAAATCTATCATATGGGATGATGCTACACAAGGTATGACCTATACAGAAGGCGATATTCCTGCTGATATGGTGGAAGAAGCCAACGAATGGAGGGCTCAACTGGTAGAAGCAGTAGCTGAATACGATGAGCACCTGATGGAGAAATTCTTCGAAGATCCGAACAGCATCTCTGAAACGGAAATACACGAAGCAGTACGTAAAGCCACTATCGACCTGAGCATCATCCCGATGCTGTGCGGTAGCGCTTACAAAAATAAAGGTGTACAAACTGCACTGGATGCGGTTATCCGTTACCTGCCCAGCCCGGTAGATATCGAGGCTATCAAAGGTACAGACCCTGATACCGGTGCTGAACTGCTGCGTAAACCAGATGCTAAAGAACCATTTGCTGCCCTGGCGTTCAAGATCATGACCGATCCTTTCGTAGGCCGCCTGGCGTTCTTCCGTGCATACTCTGGCCACCTGGATGCAGGTAGCTATGTACTGAACGTGCGCAGTGGTAAAAACGAGCGTATCAGCCGTATCATGCAGATGCACGCTAACAAGCAAAACCCTATAGATTTCATCGAAGCCGGTGATATCGGTGCTGCTGTTGGTTTCAAAGACATCAAAACAGGTGATACCCTGTGCGATGAAAAACACCCGATCGTTCTGGAAAACATGTTTATCCCAGAACCGGTAATCGAAATAGCTATTGAGCCTAAAACACAGGCCGACGTTGATAAAATGGGTATGGCTATCGCTAAACTGATAGAAGAAGACCCTACACTGCGCGTAAAAACTGACGAAGCTACCGGCCAAACCATCCTGAAAGGTATGGGTGAGCTGCACCTGGAAATCATCGTTGACCGTATGAAACGCGAGTTCAAAGTTGAGATCAACCAGGGTGCGCCTCAGGTTGCTTACAAAGAAGCGTTCACTATGCAGATATCGCACCGTGAAACGTTCAAAAAGCAAACGGGTGGTCGTGGTAAGTTCGCCGATATCCAATTCGAGATAGGGCCTGCTGACGAAGAGTTCCTGAAAGAAGGTAAGGGTACTTACCAGTTCGTAAACGATATCTTCGGTGGTTCTATCCCTCGTGAGTTTATTCCTGCGATACAAAAAGGTTTTGAAGCTTCAATGGTAACGGGTCCTCTGGCTGGTTTCCCTGTTGAAAACATGCGTATCCGCATCTTCGACGGTTCTTTCCACCAGGTTGACTCTGACTCTATGTCATTCGAGCTTTGTGCTAAGGCCGGTTTCCGTGAGGCAGGCCGCAAAGCAAAACCTGTACTGCTGGAGCCTATCATGAAGGTAGAGGTAACTACACCAGACCAGTACATGGGTGATGTAACAGGTGACCTTAACCGTCGTCGCGCTATGCTGGAAGGTATGGATAGCCGTAACAACCTGCAGGTGATCAAAGCTAAAGTGCCACTGAGCGAAATGTTCGGTTACGTTACACAGCTGCGTTCACTGTCTTCAGGCCGTGCATCTTCAGTAATGGAGTTCAGCCACTACGCACCTGCTCCGCGCAATATCGAAGAGGAAGTAGTATCTAAATCAAAAGGTAAAGTAAGTGCTGAGTAATCAGTAGCTTACCCCGCAAATAAATAAGCCGCTCTGCACCCGCAGGGCGGTTTTGTTTTGTTACATATCCATTCATCATTTTGACATTCGGCCTGCGATGATTATTTTTGCTGAAATCTCACGCGCTTTTGAAGACCCTGCTTGATACTAAGCAATTAGACATTACGCTTCACCGCCTCGCTCATCAACTGATTGAGAACCACCTTCAATTTCAAGATACCGTTATCATAGGCATACAACCCCGTGGTGTGTGGCTGTCTGACCGTATAGCCGAATTGCTGGGCAGGATAACAGGACAGAAGATACCCTACGGCAAGCTGGACATTACCTTTTACCGCGATGATGTGCACCAGGCAGGGCAGGAAATGAATGTGCCATCGCAAACGGATGTACCCTTTAGTATAGAAGATAAGAATGTAATACTGGTAGACGATGTGCTGCACACCGGCCGCACCATACGCAGCGCTATGGATGCACTGATAGATTTTGGCAGGCCAAAAGGTGTGGAGCTATTGGTATTGATAGACCGCCATTTCAGCCGCGAACTGCCTATACAGCCCGACTATGTGGGCCAGACGATAGATACCATCATCACGCAGAAGGTAAAGGTGTACTGGAACGAAAAGGACGGAAAAGACGAAGTAGTACTTATTGATTAAATAGATTTAAAACACAAATGGGATTATCTGTAAAACACTTGCTTGGTATCAAAGAACTGCAAACGGAAGATATACAACGCATCTTCCAGACGGCAGATAATTTTAAGCAGGTATTGCAGCGACAGATAAAGAAAGTACCAACACTACGTGATACTACGATAGCCAATGTGTTCTTTGAAAACTCTACACGTACCCGTATCTCCTTCGAGCTGGCGGAAAAGCGGCTGAGTGCAGATGTGGTAAACTTCTCCGCATCGGGCTCATCGGTTTCTAAAGGCGAAACCCTGATAGATACGGTAAACAATATACTGGCCATGAAGGTGGATATGGTGGTCATGCGCCACTCTGCCAGCGGTGCGCCCTGGTTCCTTGCCAATCATATAGATGCCAGCATCATCAACGCAGGCGATGGTATCAACGAGCATCCTACACAAGCACTGCTCGATGCCTTCTCTATACGCGAACGGCTGGGTGATGTAAAGGGCAAACGTATAGCCATCATCGGCGACATCATGCACTCTCGTGTAGCGCTGAGCAATATTTACTGCCTTAGCAAGCTGGGTGCGGAAATAATGGTAGCCGGCCCGCCCACACTGATACCAAAGCATATAGAAGGGATGGGTGTAAAGGTGGAGTACGATGTAAAGAAAGCACTGATGTGGTGCGATGCAGCCAACGTACTGCGCATACAACTGGAGCGCCAGCATAAACCATTATTCTCTACATTGCGCGAGTATGGCTTGTATTACGGCATCAATAAGCACATGCTGGATGCACTGGAAAGGGAGATCGTCATCATGCACCCCGGTCCCATCAACCGTGGGGTAGAGCTAAGCTCCGATGCTGCAGATAGCAAGCAGTCTATCATCCTCGACCAGGTAGAAAACGGTGTAGCCATACGTATGGCGGTACTATACCTGCTATCGGGCAAGGCCGGTGCAGAGTTGCCTGAATAAGTTATTTTCCTGTACAGTACGTATTTCCTGAATACATAGGGCTGCTCTTTAAAGCCTATGTTCGCAATGCTATCTCTAAACGTACCCTGGCATAGCTGCTTATCGGCTAAGATGTAGGTAGCCGTAGGGTAGTCCAGGTTTACTTCCATCCGGTTATATCGTTGCAGGTAAGATAAGAATGCAAAATCATAATCCATTTCGCGACATACGCCCACACGTTCGCCCAGCGGCACATATTGCAGCAGGGTTTTCATATCACTTACCAGTTCTTCATCACGTCCTATTTTACCATAGCGTGTACCAATGTAGGCGGTTGCCCCCAGTGTAATCACCACCAGCACTACATTAATGATGCGTATGGTTGATGTCTTTATATTATTGTTAGTTGTCAGTGCAGCAAAGAAAGGATAACCCAGCAACCCAATGGCTATAGCATAATAAGGGAACGACGGCACCAGGTAAAACGAACGTTGCTTTACACTCAGCATAATCGGCAATGATGCACTAACGGCTAACAAGGTAAAGAACAACAAAGCTTTCTTACGTTCCGGCAATAGCGTTATATTTCGCTTCAATAGCTTCGACAGGCCAAATACTAAAACCACCGCACCCAAACCGGGTAACAACTGTGATAGTAACTCAGGTATAATAGCAAAACGCCCTAAGCCACCGCCGGTTACTTCCCGCTTACCCGATAAAGCCATCAGCACCTGTTGGTTCAGGTATTCCTGCAGGCATGTTTTAGCAGCAGGTATGGCTAGCAATAAGCTGTAACAAGCAACAAGTGTAGCTGCTAATATGATGGTAAGCACTATGATTTTACCCAATGATGGCTTGCGATATACCAGCCAATATATCACCGGTATCCCCAACGGGAAGACACCTACCGGCCCTTTTGTAAGGGTAGCCAGGAATATCATGATACCGGCAGCAATAAATGATAATATAGATGCCTTGCCCGATTGTAGGGTGGTATATAGTATAGCCACCGCTGCGATGTCGAATATAGCCATCGTACTATCCAGCAGGTTGTTGGGGTAGGCCCACATCACCGTAGGCATAATGCCCCAGCACAGCAAGGTAAATACAAATGACTGACGGTAGTTGGTATCTGTACTTACACTGTTCCATACCTTTTGCATGAGCAGTGCGGTTACCAGCCAGCTCACCAGGCAATAGATACGTTCGGTAAGGTAATGGTCGCCCAATGCTTTAAAGAAAAGTGCCTGTATGCCAAACATCAGTGGCGGGTGTTCTGAAAACCGCCAGTTGCCCCGGAAGTACACATCCCAGAAAGTTCCCTTACCTATTGCAAGATTTCTTGATATGGCAGCGTAGGTCACACCGTCAAAGAACATGCCCTCTTGTATAACCCTGTCGAGAAAACTCGTGAGCAGGAAGATAATGAACAGGAAACCCAACGGGCGGGCAAGGTTGTATGACGCATTGTTAGTAGACACGGATGCAAATTTGGTGATTTATGATAGAAAAATAGCTGTAAAGTAGCAGCTTTATTAGTTTTTCCACTTTCTTGCTTGTACTGAATTTCATATCGTATCTTTGATGGCTGTTTACAAAAGGGGATAACCCTTTACAGTATATCTATAACTAATATAGCTGACTATGTCATCAACCTGGTTTCGTCGTATTAAGAAAGGAATTTTAACCAGCACGAACGAGAAGAAGGAAGCGCCGGACGGAATATGGCATAAATGCCCTGAGTGCAAGACCACAACAACAGTACAGGAACTGGAGGAGCATTATTATGTGTGCCCGAAGTGTAATTACCACAACCGCATCAATTCAGAAGAATACTTCGATATACTTTTCGATGAGCAGGAATACCAGGTACTTTTCGAGAATATAGCACCTAAAGATAAACTGGGCTTTATAGACCTGAAGCCATACGATGCACGCCTCAGGGATGCACAACGCAGCACAGGCCTGAAAGATGCCATGACGGTAGGTGTAGGTAAAGTGAATGGTAACGACCTGGTAATAGCCTGTATGAACTTTAACTTCATTGGCGGTTCTATGGGTAGTGTGGTAGGTGAAAAGATATCTCGCGGTATCGATTACGCTATACAACACAAAATGCCGTTCATGATCATCTCCAAATCGGGTGGCGCACGTATGATGGAAAGTGCCTTCTCGCTAATGCAGATGGCCAAGACATCGGCAAAACTGACACAACTGGCAAAGGCACAGCTACCATACATATCGCTGATGACAGACCCTACTACGGGTGGTGTTACGGCATCTTATGCCATGTTGGGCGATATTAATATAGCAGAGCCCAAAGCACTGATAGGTTTTGCTGGTCCGCGTGTTATTAAAGAAACCATTAAGAAAGACCTGCCGCCCGGCTTCCAGCGTTCAGAGTTCCTGCTCGACCATGGTTTCCTCGATTTTATAGTACAACGTCAGAACCTGAAAGAAAAACTGACCAACGTTATAGAATGGTATATGAAAGGGAAGTAATTTCCCTTTCTTGTTTATTTTGAATACACAACATTGGCTACCGAAAAAGTCTACATAAAGAACCGCCCCGCAACATTTGAATATGCCATTGAAGACAGGCTTACAGCCGGTATTATGCTTACAGGTTCCGAAATAAAATCGGTACGCAATAGCAAGGTCAGCTTCAATGATAGTTACTGCTTCTTTCACAAAGGCGAACTCTGGATAAAAAGCCTGCACATAGCTCAATACGTCAACGCAGGTTATGCCGGTCACGACCCGGTGCGTGAACGCAAGCTGCTGCTCAATAAACGGGAGCTACGCAAGTGGGAAACGAAGATGAAGGAGAAAGGTTTTACTATAGTGCCACTGGCTATGTTCATCAATGAGAATGGCTATGCTAAAGTAGAGCTGGGATTGGGTAAAGGTAAGAAGCTGCACGATAAACGCGAAACCATTAAATCGCGCGATGCAGACAGAGAGATGAAACGTTTCCTGAAATAATTGAGCTACAAAATACTATAAAGAAAAGAGTCGGTTGCTATTCAACCGACTCTTTAAATGTAATACCATAATGGTTTAACTCTGTCATTACCGGCCTGTATACAGAAGGCATATTGGGAATGTGGACCCCTATGGGTGGATTTAATTTTTGAGTCAGTACCAGCTTGGTAAGCACTGCCATCGGCAAGCCTACAGTCTTCGCCATGGCTGAATGATCCATACTTTCCCCTTCGATTACCATACCGCTGGTTAATTTTATCTTCTTGCCTTTGTGGGTATATTCTACCTCGTGTACCATCACCACCATGTCCTTATCACGTGGCTTCATTTCCCATTTCTCAAGCAACAGTCCCAGCAGTATATCGGCAGAAGAATTGTATTCTTTACGTATAGGTACGGGTTCAAACAGGTCGAGCCACGCCAGCATACTTATAATTTTATCATCAGCCTCTACCTTCAGCTTTTCTGCCACATGCTCCTTCAGCGATTTTTCGCTTTTAGTATAGCCTGTTTTCTTTGCTACCCAGCTCTCATACGTTTCTCCCTTCGAACTGAAACCATCTTCCTGGCTATTGAGCCCCAGGTCTATAATAGCCTGCCAGCCCTTGCAAAACACAGGGTGCCGCAAAGTAGCCCTTAGGAAGGTTTTTATTTCCGGCACCTCATATTGATCCAGGTATTTCAGCGAATCGCGGTTGGGGTAGTAGGCCAGTGTGCCCAGGTCATCTACCTTCAGCTTTTTGCAATTCTCAAATATTTCCTCGTAGGGCACCGTTACTTCTTTGCCGTTCAGCAAGTACTGCGCGCCACCCAATCCTGCAGTGATGATGTTCTTGGGGTTCCAGGTAAATTTATAGTGCCAGGGATTGTCATCGGAAACCGGTGATATCAACCCGCCGCAATAAGATTTGAATGAAGTAATGGTAGCCGCTACACGCTGTATGCTGTGGATGATCTGGTTGGCCGTCATATGGTCAATACCCGGATCCAGTCCCATTTCATACATAAACATCAGGCCTGCCTCTTTAACGGCTTTATCCATCTCTTTCAGTTCCGGCGATACATAAGAAGATGTAATGAGATTTTTCTTATGTTTAAGGCAGTCTTTTGCAAGATGAATGTGAAGATGAGGAGGCATCAGCGATACTACAATATCAGCACGTTCTACCAGAGGTTCGCGCTGTTTTGCATTCGTAATGTCTATTACAGCCGCTTCTGCATATGGGCTGTCGTTTGTTTTGTCTGCTATCGCTTCTTTGCTACCGTCAGCAACTATTACTTTCCACTTATATTTAGGGGCTTGGGAAAGTAGATATTCGATCAGGTATATTGAAGATTTACCGGCACCAGCCACCAGTATTGTCTGCATAATAACCCTTAGAAAAGTGTAATTTAAAGTTCAAAAATAAAGGTATTATTCTGTACCTGCAAATAGATTTAAACTTATTTTTATAATAATATAACCTAATTATCAGTAAATTATGTCTGCTATTTGGAAATCATATGGGGCTACCCTGGCTGATTTGAACAGTTTGAGCAAAGGCACAATGGCCGAAGTACTGGACATCAGGTTTACGGAAATAGGAGATAATTACCTGAAAGCCAGCATGCCCGTAGATAACCGTACCCGTCAGCCATATGGTTTGCTGCACGGCGGGGCATCAGCAGCTTTGGCCGAAACGATAGGAAGTGTTGCTTCTTCGCTTTGTATAGATACGGAAAAACAAATATGCGTTGGGATAGAGATAAACTGCAATCATATTCGTGGCAAGAAAGACGGATTGGTAACAGCTACAGCTGAAGCCCTGCACATCGGCAATACTACGCATGTGTGGGATATTAAAATACGCGACGAGCGTGAAAAGCTGGTATGTGCCGGCAGGCTCACGGTGGCTATACTCAAAAAGCCATAATTATTTCACCAACTACTTCAATTTAGATACCCTGAGTATGGGGCTGTTCATAACGGATACCTCAAAACTTTTAATATTGTATTGATAAGGCGAGGTTCTAAAATTTTGCAGATTATAATCCAGTAAACTATCCTCCGGTGTCATGACGAAGCGTTTTCGGATATCAGGCGGCAAACAATCTATGTTGCTGCGCAGCGGTACATTATAATTTACATAAATACTATCTCTGGTATCGTTGGCAGCTATCCATTCCAGGCCCGCTTTATAAGAGTGGCCCCAGTAATCCAGCTCAAAATGCTGCATCAGGTAGTCAGGTTTTTTGGATACCAGTTCATTAAAATAGACATTCTGGTAGGGGTGCCATCTTATGAAAAAAATAAGTACCAGTATGAATTGTGCTGTATATAACACTATAACAGGCCATTTTATTTTTGTGTGCCATATTTTATGCAATACCAGAGATGCAAGCAATACAAAAGCCGGATAGATGAAATAAAGGTGCCTCCAATCATCATATAGCACAGAGTTCAACGCTATGACCATCGCTACAGGTGCAGCAAAACAGAATAAATACAGCAGGTAATTTTTATACTGGCTGTGGTCTAACATTTTTAAACGCTTAGTAACTATAAGCGATAACACATATACTACGCCTCCAAAGCCCGTTAGCAGCCATATCAGTGGTATCGTAATGCTAAACCATTCTGGTATATAATACCACGGAAGTTGTAATGCACTGATAACCGTCCCATTTAGCAATACATGGCCTTCCCACCTGAATTTTGAGAATGTTGTAAAGGCCTCTATAAGGTTATTTACGGGGTTCTTCCACAAGTATGGCCAGCAAACATACATTGTTAGCATACAACCGATTGTCAGCAGCAAAGTATTGAAAAGGACAATTTTTACACTGCGTTTTTCGACGGCTGCTTTAATAAAGTCGTATAGCAGGAATACATATAACGGCCCGGTAATGATAACATTCATCAAACGGATGCTGATAGCATAACCCACGCAAATACCCAGCAGCAGGTAGATTGCAGGCTTTTGTTTTTCAAATGCCCTTGCAGAAAGGTAAAAACACAATAGTAAAGTAGATAATGAGGGAATATCCTTGGTGTTATAAAAAGTGTGAGGATAAATGCGCGGTTCCAGTACCAACATGATAAATGTAAAACAGGCTATCCACTGGTTTCTGAAAAGATGTAGTGATAAAAGGTAGCCGGCAAACATGCATAGCAGGAAGAACAGGTGGTCCACCAGGTGTCGCATTACGAATATATCGTGATTGTCAGTCAGCTTCAATACACGCTCCAGTATAATCAACGGTAACTCAAAGCCTACACCATACTCTTTATCGAAAAAAGTTTCAAGTTCATTATCGTTGTGAAAAACGTAGTTGTAGTTAATAGTGCCAATGCGGTGTTGTGCAAATTCATCGTAGCTTATGCCATAATCCTTATGAATCAACAAGCCTAATGCAATAAAAAAAAGTAGTAATAGGATGCCCGGCCACTTACTTATATTAGTTTTCATTTACTAGTGTCGCTACCTGCTTAAATTGGTTTTCAGACGATGTTATTGTAGACTGTAATGATAGATAAATTTATCGTCATTTTGAATGTTAAAAAACGGTGGATTACTTAAATATATTGCAATATAAAGGCATAAACCCTAAGGGAATTGATTATATTTGCTGTTCTATTTTCAATACCCATTTATGGATCAAAACAACCAGGATTTAACACCACAAGACGACGCGTCCAACGAATCGAACAAGATCATCCAGGTTAATATTGAAGAACAAATGAAGACCGCCTATATCGACTATTCTATGTCGGTAATAGTGGGGCGTGCACTGCCTGATGTTCGCGATGGTTTAAAACCTGTACACCGCCGGGTATTATTTGCCATGCACGAGCTGGGTGTCAATTATAACAAGCCTTATAAGAAGTCTGCCCGTATCGTGGGTGAGGTGTTGGGTAAATACCACCCTCATGGCGATAGTTCGGTATATGATGCCATGGTACGTATGGCCCAGCCATGGAGCATGCGCTACATGCTGGTAGATGGCCAGGGTAACTACGGCTCTCAGGATGGTGATGGCCCGGCGGCTATGCGTTATACAGAAGCCCGCCTGCAACGCCTGGCAGAGGGTATGATGGAAGACCTGGATAAAGAGACGGTTGATTTCTCGTTGAACTTTGACGACTCGCTGCAGGAGCCTACCGTTATGCCTACACGTATACCTCAGTTGCTGCTGAATGGCTCATCGGGTATTGCTGTAGGTATGGCTACCAATATGATGCCGCACAACCTGAACGAGGTGGTAGATGGCTGTATTGCTTATATTGACAATAATGAAATAACGATAGACGAGCTGATGAAGCACGTCAAAGCACCTGACTTTCCTACCGGTGGTATCATCTATGGTATCGATGGTATCAAAGCGGGTATGCATACCGGCCGTGGCAGGGTAGTTCTACGTGGCCGTGTGAATGTGGAAACCACAAAAACAGGCAGGGAGCAGATCGTCATCAATGAAGTACCTTATCAGGTAAGCCGTGATGCCCTGGCTGAAAAGATAGGTTACCTTGTAAATAACAAGATCATCGAGGGTATTACCCATGTAGCCAACGAATCGAACAAAGATGGTACCCGTATCGTAGTAGAGATACGCCGCGATGCAGTAGCGCAGGTTATCATCAACCAGTTGTATAAGTATAGCGAGCTGCAAACCTCATACGGTATTAATAACGTAGCGCTGGTAGGTGGCCGCCCTAAAATACTGAACCTGAAAGATCTTATTTCAGAGTTCGTACACTTCCGTCACGAGGTGGTAGTGCGCCGCACGCAGTTTGAATTGCGTGAGGCTGAAAAACGTGCACACATCTTAGAAGGTTACCTCATAGCGCTTGACCATCTGGACGAGGTGATATCGCTGATACGCAATTCGGTAAATCCTGAAGAGGCTAAGAACGGATTGATAGAGAAATTCGGCATGACCGAAATACAGGCAAAAGCCGTGCTGGAACTGCGCCTGCAAAGGTTGACAGGTATGGAGCGCGATAAGATACGTGAAGAGCATGCCGAGCTGATGCAGCAGATAGCGCACCTGAAAGAGATATTGGCCAATGAGGGTATGCGCTACCAGATCATCAAAGATGAGCTGCTGGATGTTAAAAAGAAATTTGGTGATGATCGTAAGTCAGAGATACAATACCTGGCTAACGAGATGCGCATAGAAGACCTGATAGAAGAGGAAGATGTGGTAATTACCGTATCGCACCTTGGTTATATCAAGCGCACATCTGCTGCTGAATACCGTGCACAGCGCCGTGGTGGCCGCGGTGCCATGGGTGGCCGCACACGCGATGAAGATTATATCGAGCATCTGTTTATTGCCTCTACGCACCATACGCTTATGTTCTTTACTGAAAAAGGACGTTGCTACTGGCTGAAGGTGTACGAGATACCGGAGGCAGACAGGAATGCGAAAGGCCGCGCTATCCAAAACCTGATACAACTACCGCCGGACGATAAAATACGTACGGTAATAGATATACCGAACCTGGAAGATAAAGACTACATCCTGAAGCACAACATCGTATTGTGTACCAAGCAGGGTATTATTAAGAAAACGTCGCTGGAAGATTTCAGCCGTCCGCGTCAGAACGGTGTGAATGCGATAACCATACAGGAGGGCGACCAACTGTTAGATGTATCGCTTACAGACGGCGAAAGTTATATCATGATGGCCATACGCAGTGGCCGTGCTATTTGCTTCGAAGAAACTAAAGTACGTACTACAGGCCGTGGCGCGATAGGTGTATTTGGCATAGAGCTGGATGAAAGCAACGATGAGGTAATAGGTATGATATGCCTGCCTAAAGAAGATATATCTAAACAGATATTGGTAGTTTCTGAAAAGGGCTTGGGTAAACGTACACCATTCCTCGAGCTTTTGGATGATACAGCTACAGAAGAAGATAAGGCAAAAGCCATACGCCTGAAAGATGCAGATGGTAATGAAATGATGTATCAACTTTCTTACCGCATCACCAATAGGGGTGGTAAAGGTGTAAGGACCATCAACATTACCGAAAAAACAGGTGCACTGGTGGGGCTGCTGGCGGTAGAAAAAAGCGATGACCTGATGATAACCTGCAAGTCAGGCATCACCATCCGTATGAAGGTGGAAAACATCCGCGAAGCCGGCCGCGCTACACAAGGAGTTAGGCTGATAAACCTGGATGAAGGCGACCAGATAGCAGCCATCGCACGTATAGAAGAACAGGAGGAAGAGATTATAGAAGGTGCTGAAGATACCGATACTACTGCCGAAAATTCGGGTGAAAACGAAACAGCACCTGCCGCAGAATAATATTTGTAATATTAATGCAATATTAACTTACCAAACACCCGTCTATTCGCAATAAACGGGTGTTTTATTTTTAATTTAGCAACCGATTTCAATAAGCACAATTTTTCAAAAACTACAGGATGAAAAAAGCGAGTTTAGTTACAGCCATTTTAGCTATCAGCATTTCAGCAATGGCGCAAAAGCAGAATATTCAAACTGCCAGCAACTATCTTAAAGAGAAAGATTATGAGAAAGCCATAGAGTATATCAATATGGCTACAAACGACCCTTCTACCAAAGACAATGCAAAAGCATGGTATGTAAAGGCAAATATATATATGGATATGCAGCAAGACCCTGCTAAAAAGGAAAAGAAGCCTTATCGCGAAGCCGCTGCTGCATACACCAAAGTAACCGAGCTGGATGCAAAATATGAGAAAGAGAATGTAGATAATGGCTTGTTGCTCTCTGCTTTCAACTTCTATAACGATGCGGTTGTAGAGTACAACGCAAAAAAATATGATGATGCATATGCACTGGCTAAAAGCACGGTAGACATCCGAAATATAGATGGTGGTAAACGTTTTGCTGGCCGCAAACAGTTTGACACAATTGCAGCCCAGGCACAAACCATACAGGCTTTTAGCGCTTACTACAATAAAAAGTACGACGAGGCACTACCTGCATTACAAGCGCTGAAGTCAGGGCCGATACCCGCCGGTGAAAACATTTACCTGATACTTTCTGATATCTATAAAGTACAAAACAAAGATGCTGAAATGCTGGCTGTGCTGGAAGAAGCAAAGGCGAAATTTCCTGAAAGTCAAAATGTTAGAAACGAAGAGTTGAACTATTACATCAAAAGTGGTAAGCAGGATATACTGATAAAAAAACTGGAAGATGCCGTAGCTAAAGATCCTAATAATGCAGAGATATTGTTCAACCTGGCAAATGGCTATATGGGCCTTGCTTTTCCTAAAGATGCCAGCGGCAAGGAACTTCCTAAACCTGCCAACTTTGCAGAGCTTATCAGCAAAACAGAAGCTACATACACTACTGCTTTGAAGATAGACCCTAATAATGCAGGCTATAACTACAATATGGGTGCCTTTTATTACAACCAGGCTACCGACCTGAACAAGCAAATGAATGATGCTGCCGACCTGATGGATAAAACCAAAGTAGCAGCAGAAAAAAAGAAATACGAAGAAAAATATGAAGCGCTGAAAAAAGAGCGTGATGTGATATTTGGTAAGGCTATGCCTTATCTCGACAAAACAGTTCAGATACTGGACCCTAAAGTAGGCAACATGAGTGCAGATGATAAATTCTCTTACCAGTCTGCATTGGTGGCGATGAGGGAAATATATGCCCGTCAAAACAATATGGAAAAAGCCAGCGCATTGAAAAAGAAGCTGGATGAGAGCCGCACTAAAAAATAGTTTGTTAAATTTATATGTGTAAAAGGCAGCCATAAAGCTGCCTTTTATGTTGTTGTAAATATAAAAGTGGTGAATGTGAGGAATGTCATCTGCAAATCACTTAGCAATAGCTTAACTTAGCGCAAATTTTTAAACGATTGTCACAAATAAAAAAACTGGATATTGTTCGTTTCGCTCCCCGCAATGGTGAGGGTTTCTACGATACACTGAAAAGAAAAGTAGACGCATACTTTACAGATAATAATATAGACCCGCACGGTAATGCTTCAATGAAGCTGAAAACCGTAGCTATGGTATCTATGTATCTCATACCTTATGCAGTTATTGTATCAGGCCTGGCTACCAACCTGTGGCTGTTCTATGCCATGTGGCTGGCAATGGGTATCGGCATGACGGGTATCGGTTGTTCTGTAATGCACGATTCCAACCACGGCTCTTATTCCGATAACAAATCGCTGAATAAGTATCTGGGCAAGATCATAGCCCTGGTAGGTGGCTACGAGGTAACATGGAAAATACAGCACAACATCCTACACCATACATACACCAATATAGATGGGCTGGATGATGATATAGATGCCGGTATTTTCCTGCGTTTTTCCCCGCATTCTAAAAAGTATTTCATGCACCGCTACCAGCATTGGTATGCTTGGTTCCTGTATGGTTTGCTTACATTACAGTGGGCTACTATTAAAGACTTCAGGCAGGTATATGATTACCACAAAAAAGACCTTCTGAAGAAAGAAAAGATAACACTGCGCAAGGCTATGGTGCAGTTGGCCATCTACAAAATATTTTACTATCTCTATATTTTTGTTATACCTGTAATGGTTACCGGTATTCCTTTCATACATGTGCTGTTAGGCTTCCTGCTGATGCATTTTACAGCTGGTTTACTGCTGTCTTGCATCTTCCAGTTGGCACACGTTATGGAAGAGTGTGAATTCCCATTGCCTTCGGATGACAGGAAGATGGAAAATAATTGGGCTGTGCATCAGTTGCTGAACACTGCAAACTTTTCACCCCGCAGCGCCATAGTAGGTTGGTTTGTTGGCGGCCTCAACCGCCAGATAGAGCATCACTTATTCCCACATATTTGCCATATACACTATAAGAATATAGCCACGTTTGTAAAAGAAACAGCCAGGGAATATGGATTGCCGTACCAGGAGCAACCCACCTTTGCACACGCACTGGTAAACCACGGCCGTATGCTGCGTAAACTGGGTCGCGATTAAAAATATTTGGATAGCTTTTTTTATTAATGTTAAACAGTATCTTTGGTAACATTACTAATTAAAACTATTTACAGTGCAAGAACAAAAATTAACAGGAACTGTAAAGTTCTTTAACGAAGCTAAGGGCTTTGGTTTCATCAAGCATGATGGCACAAACCAGGAAACATTTGTACATGTTACTGGCCTGAAGGAGCAAGTGAAAGAGAACGACCGTGTAGAATTTGAATTACAGCAAGGTAGAAAGGGCATGAACGCCGTAAACGTTCGTGTTATACGATAGCAATAGACATTTTTTGAAAGCCTTTAAGACCAGCCCGCCCGGCTGGTCTTTTTATTTACCCGTTTCATGGTAAGGTGCATCTACAGGTTTCGATTCAGGCGAACCTTTTTGTCTGAGCCATATGGATAAGATAACAATAGTAGCAACAGATAAAAACTCACTCTGCCAGTTTTGAAAGGACTCAAACCAGAAACGTGCTTGCAGTATATAATGCTGCCAGTCGTCAGGTGGTAGGTTTTTATCAGCCTGCTCTTCATTATGGCTTTTCAGGCTACCATAAAAGTGTGCAGCAAAGGAGGCTATAAATAGCAATATAAGTATTATAGACAGCGAGTTTTTATACAGCTTCAGCCATATCCCACCTTTCTTCACCGGCCAGGGTGCATCGGGATGCGCCTGTGGCTCCCTGTCTACTTCTTCCTCCTCATCCAGTTTTTTAGATTCTGAAGAGCCTACCTGCCGCAGGTGTACTGTTAGTACCACGTACAGCGCCATTTGTAAAAATTCACTCTCCCAGTTTTCGAAAGTGGCCTGGATGAAATGGCCACTGTGTGTATATGCTGAAAGTGTTTCTTTAGGTTTTCCTTCTTCTTGTAGTTCATCATTGCGCACATGCCATCCGGTTACAAACTGGCCGAACAAGGAAACAAACATCAGCGCAAGCACTACGATGCTGAGGCCATTTTTATAAAAGAAGCTATGTTTTTTTGTAGTCATGGTTTTAAAGCGGCGAAAAAATGTATGCCATAGCACACTTTCTTATTTTTGCGTATCATACTATCAAAATGAGCACTGCAGATAACTCCATCCTTGGCCTTAAGCTACCTACAGACCCACGCTGGGCCGATCTGGCTTCTGTATCGCTGGAAGAAATATTGACCGATCATGCTTTTTGCGAGCAGAAGGCCGCCACTCAATGTATATCATTGATACAACGGTATCCTGAGAAAATGGATTTGGTGAACGCATTAGCGCCAATAGTCACAGAAGAGTGGGGGCACTTTCGTATGGTATGGGCCGAAATGAAGAAGCGTGGGTATACATTAGGCAAGCAGCGAAAGGATGATTATGTAAACCTGTTGCTTCAAAACGAACCCAAAGGCATTCCCGGCGAAGATAAGCTATTGCATAAACTGATGATATGTGCCTTGATAGAAGCGCGCAGTTGCGAACGGTTCCGTTTATTGTCTGAAAACCTGGAAGAAGAAATGCTCCGGAAGTTCTATTATAAATTTATGGTTTCGGAAGCCGGGCACTATCGTCTGTTTATAGACCTGGCCGAAAAGTATTACCCTCATGACAAGGTAAGGGACGCATGGCAGCAATGGCTGGCCGTTGAAGGGAATGTTCTTAAACAGCTAACGCCACGCGGAGATAGAATGCACTGATTTGTTTCAAAATTTTCATTGTTTAATTT
Organism: Flavipsychrobacter sp.; assembly: GCA_036406055.1. GTDB lineage: Bacteria > Bacteroidota > Bacteroidia > Chitinophagales > Chitinophagaceae > Polluticoccus. The sequence goes on from DASWWE010000204.1 coordinate 17,449, forward strand.
TTTAGTAATTTTAATGGCGCATTTTGAACGCCAGTGCTGCAGAATAATAATAACTCGTTGATGGGTAATAAAATACACACCCTATATGCCTCAGACATGCAAAATTATTTATGTGGATGATGATGTTGATGACCGTTTTTTATTTAAAGAGGCTATAAGGGAATCAGTTTCGCAGGCAGATGTGCATACTTTGTCTACTGGTACAGAACTATTACAAATACTGCGGTCTGACGAGCAATTACCTACTGCTATTTTTCTGGATGTAAATATGCCTGTAATGAATGGTTTTGAATGTCTTAGCCGCATCCGTGAAAATCATTTATTTGATGGCATAAAAATTTATATGCTTTCAACATCTTCATCGAATTCCTATATCCATACGGCCAAGCAAGAAGGAGCAAATGGTTACTATACCAAACCCACCAGCTATAATAGCCTGAAAGTATTGATAAGCAATTGTATAGAAGAGCTATTGTAGAACTCCCAATTACCAGTTACTGAATAATGATTATTAAGAATATTGTAAACCAGGATGTGGTAAACATCAGTAATTGCGAGAGTGAACCTATCCATATACCTGGTAGTATACAACCTCATGGTTTCCTTTTAGGCATCAATAGCCATGGTCATGAAATAATTTATTGCAGCGAAAATTGTATAGACTTTATTGGTATCAGTGCTAAAGATATACTAGGTAAGCACTATGCAGATATTTTTGACTGCGATGAAGCTATCCGCCTTACCAACTATCTGAATGATCCCTTAAGAGACACTTCGCGTCCATATGTCTGTACATTTAAAGACGTACAATATAACACCACTGTTCATAACAGCGGTAATGTGTTGGTGTTGGAATTGGAACCTTTTCCCGACGGCAGCATTGAACTACCGAATTTATATATTCAAACACGCCAGTTTGTAAGTGCGTTGCAGGAAACCATGGGGTTGCAGGGACTTTGTCAATCTATTGCTGAAGAAATCCATAAAATAACCGGGTATGATAGGGTGATGGTCTATCGGTTTGACAAGGATTACAACGGTGAGGTATTTGCCGAGGCAAAGAGGGACGGTCTTGAAGCCTTTTTGGGTCTACACTATCCGCATACAGATATACCTGTACAAGCGCGGCAGTTATATCTTAAGAATTTGATGCGGATGATAAGCGATGTAAACTACATACCCGTACCTATTGTTACTCAACAAAATAATGCTGATAATTCAAGTCTTGATTTAAGCTTATCTGTATTAAGAAGTGTATCGCCCATACACATAGAGTACTTGAAAAACATGGGAGTAGGTGCTACGCTCACCATATCGCTGATACAGGATAAAAAGCTCTGGGGGCTTATTGCCTGTCACCATTACGGGCCAAAGAACATACCCCATTATATACGCCTGACAGCCTTACTTCAGGCACACTTCCTCACTTCACAAATAAAAGTGCGGGAGGTGACGGAAGAGCATGAATTGACGTTAGCTAAAGACCAGATGTTTCAGGAGCTGTTGCATTTCCTGAATAATAATGAACATGTAGAACAATACATCTCCCATCCGCAGTTAATAAAACTGGTAGATGCCGATGGCGTTTCAATCATTTACAATGATACGGTGTACACTAACGGCAATACACCCGCCAAAGAACAGGTAATTGAGTTGGCAACCTACCTTCAAAATAAGAAATATGCCGATTTCGTAACAAATAATATCCAATCTGTTCTCCCGCACCTGGAAGGTGCTACCGGAGCCATGTACTTTTCTCTAAACCCCACTTCACACAACAGTATTATCTGGTTCCGGAACGAATTGGAACAAACTATTCATTGGGCAGGCGAGCCTGACAAAGCTATTGTTAAAGATGAGAAGGGTTTATCTCCACGTAAGTCGTTTGCCTTATGGAAGGAGATTGTAAAGGGTTACAGTAAAGATTGGCTGAAGGTAGAGGTGAATGCAGCAGCCAAATGTGCGTATGCTTTGCAAAAGCAGTTTTCTCTTAGCGATATCCGCAAGGAAGAAGAAGTCCAGCGTAAACTGTCAAATAAACTCAGGCTGGCCAACGAAGAGCTTTCAAACCTTAACTGGATTGGTACGCACGACCTGAAAGAACCTCTACGAAAAATTCAAATATTTGCATCTAAAATACTGGAAACCAGTGAATATAATATTTCAGCAGAGCCAACAGACCTTATAGAACGCATGCGTAAGTCTGCCGGCCGGATGCAGAACCTGATAGAAGATATTCTTAACTATTCGCGTCTTACTACTTCCGAAAATAAGTTTACAGAGATAAAACTTAACGATGTATTGTCAGAAGTAAAAGTTGAACTCGAAGACCTGATAAATGAAAAGCAAGTTAAACTAACGGCGCAGGACTTGCCAGTTATTAATGGAGTTTGGTTCCAGGTAAGGCAGCTCTTTATTAATTTACTGAGTAACGCTATCAAGTTTGCCAAGCCCGGTACCACTCCCGAAATAGAGATATTATCAGAAAAGGCACGCATCCCTGCCATTTCAGGTAATAACCAGGTATATCATAAGATTACATTTTCAGATAAAGGAATCGGCTTCGATGATAAATATGGCAATGTTATTTTTAAAGTGTTCCAACGCCTGAATGGTATCAGTGTATATGAGGGTACCGGCATTGGCCTCGCCATTTGCAAAAAAGTGATGGAAGTCCATGATGGCTTCATTGAAGCAAAAGGGGAAGAAGGAAACGGTGCAAAATTTATCGTGTATTTCCCTGTATTGTAAAATTTATTTAACTGTTGACCCTATGTTTATAAAAGAATTACGCTCGTCAACAATGAGTGCACATCAGGCACTCGATAAAATGTTGATCCCCTGTATTAAAAGTATTGAAACCCCGGTTCAGTATGGAGATTTTCTGAAATGCTTCTACGGCTATTTCAGCAGAGTAGAGGAGCAGCTGTCTCTATTCCTTAGTAATTATGATATTCCTAAATATGATGAGCGTCGTAAAGCGCATGTCATTGTACAGGAATTAGAATCAATAGGGCTGCCATTTTCTTCCGGCCTTGCGGATATACCACAGATAGATACAAAAGCCAAAGC
>DASWWE010000205.1:0-36089 GCA_036406055.1 Flavipsychrobacter sp.
CAAAAACATTTCGGCAGCCACCTACTTCCTCAATTCTTATAAAGAAGTACGCCAACTGCTGCGCGACCTTTATCTTGATGATAATACATTGAAACATGGCAATAAACAATTTGCCCTTATATAACTTTCAAACCACCGTTACAGGAAGCTCGGCTTGTCCGTCTTCCTGTCTATACGGTAGGCGGCATTCATGAGGCCCACATGGCTATAGGCCTGCGGAAAATTACCCCATTGGCTGCCATCATTAGCATCTACATCTTCGCTTAGAAGTCCCAGGTGGTTGGTAAAGCCCAGCAGGTTTTCAAATATCTCTATAGCCTCGTCCAGCCTGTCTACACACGCTAATGCTTCCACATACCAGAAAGCGGTTATCAGGAAGGTAGTTTTGGGCTTACCGAAATCATCTGTGTGCTTATACCTGTAAAAAAGACCTTTATCTGCACGCAGCTCTTTCTCCAATTCCTGCAGGTGTCGCTTTGCCCTTTCAGACGCAGGGTCTATATAGTTCATCATGATAAGCTGCAATGTGCTGGCATCCAGGTGCGGCGTTCCTACTGCTTGTGTATATACGCCACGTATTTCGTCATAGCAGGCATCAATATTTGCAGCTGCTTTCTGAATTAGTTGCTGTGCTTTGCGCTGTATATTTTCATCTCCAATAAATTCGCCAATCTTCAAAGCAGCCTTGCAACCGGCCCACTGAAAAAGATTGGTATAGCAATGCAGTTGTGTCAGGTTTCTGAATTCCCATATACCGGCATCCGGCTCATCTATAGTTGCCTCTATCTTATCCAGTATGTTTACAATCCACTTGGGCGATGTAGTATGTTCTTCGTATATAAAACGATGGTCGGTATACAACGGTAATAAAGACAACAGTACTTGCCCATAAATATCATTTTGTATGTGTTCTACTGCCTGGTTTCCTACCCGCACCGGCTGATTATTCTTATAACCCTTCAGCGGCAAAATACGTTCATCAATATCTGCACCGCCGGTAATGGTATAGAGTGGGTTGAATCGCTTATTCTCTTTTACGGCAAGGTTGGCTATAAAATGGAAATATCGTTCTGCTTCTTCAAAGTGGCCAATATTATTGAAGGCGTTAAGTATATAATAAGCATCGCGCAGCCAGCAATAGCGATAATCCCAATTGCGGGCACTCTGGTCATACTCCGGCAGGCTGGTAGTACTGGCCGCTATTATTGCGCCGGTATCTTCATACTGGTGTATCTTCAGTGCCAGCGATGAACGTATCACCTGCTCCTGGTACATATTGCCTATCCCCGTGTTCTTTACCCACTGCCTCCAGTAAGCAGCGGTACGCATCAGGAAGTCTTCGCAGGTAGTTATCAACGGTGCTTCCAGCGGAGAGCCATACGTCAGTACTAAATACTTGGTTTCATTCAGCACAAAATATTGCTGATCCAATATAAAGTTGATAGACACATTGGTAGTAAGGCGTATCGGCCTTTCCAGCCCCACATAGTCTATATGGTTACTCGCCTGGTAAGCCTGGAGTTTTTCCATGCCATAATCGCGGGTAGGTTCGCATACCACGCGCACTTTAGGAAAGCCTGCTATCGGCTCTACTTTTCTTATCAATGTCAGTGGCTTAAAATACCTGTCGTATAACCGGAAGCGTGGTGCATAGTCTGTTATACGATACTTTCCATCTGCACTGGTCACTTCTGTTACCAGCACATTGGTATTCTCTATATAATATTGGTTACTTTCAAAATCGCCTTCCGGCTTTATGGAAAACGAGCCACCTCTTTCATCATCCAGCAGGCTGCCAAATATAAAGTTGCTATCAAACCGCGGCCAGCACAACCAGGATATTTCAGTGTTCAGGTTTACGTGCGCCAGGTATGCACAATTGCCAATAATGCCCGACTGGTAGGTGTGTTTCCGCATAGTTAATATTGAAGTTGGGTATTAGATAAAGCTATACATAAAAAAAGTGCCAGTAAAATACTACCGGCACTTTTTAACATTCGTGATATAAAGCATTTATACCCATTCCATATACCAGCAGCTATAATAATGCTTGTAATGGTTTATCATTACAATCTTCTTTATACTTTTATCAATACCATATTTTGAAAACCCATTTTTCACCGCATCAACTATCAGCCCTAATGCAAAAGAGGATGCTGTAGCATATTCACCGCAATATTGTTTGAAAGAAATACCAGGTTCATTCCTGAACAGCGAAGTTGAAAGCTCATTGTAAAAACTATCGCGTTCATCACCATTCATGCCATTCACCCAGCAGTCTACATCAGCTATCGCATTTCTTTCTGCAAACCGGCTTATATGCTGCAATGCTTCTTGTGCATCATGTGCGGTAAAACAATCAATATCTTTTACGCAAACAGTGTTTGCTACTGCTGTATCTCCTGCAATAAAAAAAGCAGCGCCCTCTCCGGCTGTTACGCCATTGTTATGGGCATCTTTATAAAGCCCTGCCAGCTGCATTGCTTTCAGGCTGCCTGTCGTCAGCTCATCTATACCGCCCACCATCATCTTTTCGCCGGGTTGCTCCTGCAGGTATAGGGCAGTATTTATCATGGCATGCTCAAAAGAGTGGCCACGATGCACATAGGTAAGGTTATGCCCGTAGCAGCCCGCCAGCAGTGCTATCTGCCCGCTTACCGTATTGTGGGTCGATTGTATGAATGCCGTAGGTGTCAGCATTTGCTCATCCTGTTCGGTCATCTTAGTAAGGAAAAACTCTGTATCCTGCAGGCAACCCATAGCCGTACCTACAGATATAGCATCCGGCTTTTCTATGCCTACTTGCTGCATACTCATTTTCGATGCTGCAATACCTATACGCACTGCCTTGCTCATACGGCGCAGCTGCATAGGCGGTATCATATCTTTATAATCAGGCTCTGCACAATACAGTACACCAGCTTCCTGCCGGGCAGGGAATGTATCTGTATTATTGCTGCCTGCGGCACTAATAATGCCTGCGCTATGTATATACAGCTCCATATTATGCCTTGCTAAAAACTAAGGATGAACAATTACCTCCAAACCCAAATGAGTTGGATAACACATGTTGAATGTCAGCGCCTACTTGCAATGTGGTAGCAGGTTTAAAAGCTACATCTTCCATTTGTGTTTCCCATCTTAGTGTAGGATATATAATACCATGTTGCAGGCTCATTGCAGAAAATACAGCCTCCACGCCACCCGCAGCACCTAAGGTATGCCCGGTATAGGCTTTGGTAGATGACGCAAAAGGTACATTATCTTCAAATATGGCCGCTACTGCCTTTCCTTCAGAGCTATCGTTATTGGCCGTACCCGTACCGTGCAGGTTAATGTAACTGATATCGGCAGCCTGCAGTCCCGCTTTCTTTAATGCATTGGCCATCGCCAGTTTATTGCCCCTGCCATCGGGCGATGATGCGGTTTGGTGATATGCATCATTGGCATTGGCATAGCCACTTACTATACCCATCGGCTTTGCGCCGCAGGCTTTCATGGCACGCTCGCTCAGCAGCAGCAGGTAACCTGCGCCCTCACCCAGGTTCAGCCCGCGACGGTTATTGTCAAACGGCTGGCAGGGTTGCTTGTCCAGTATCATCAGGGTATTGAAACCATTCAGGGTAAATTTCGATAAGCTATCTGCACCACCGGCTATCGCTACATCCAGCATACCATTGCCTATCATCTGTGCAGCCATCATAATGCTGTTGGCCGATGATGAACAAGCCGTACTGATGGTGGTAACAAATCCATGGAATCCAAAATGCTGTGCTACCAGTTGTGTTATCGCACCACATTCATGGTGGCGTAGCTTATCCATCGGCACCGTTTCAGGTGCTTGTTTGAATTGCTTGTACACTTGCTCTGTCAGGTCCATACCACCCACTGTATTAGCCGAAAAGAAACCTGTGCGCATACCTTGCAGCTTATCTGCATACGGCAGCCACGCTTCTGCTACCGCTACAGCACTTAGCAATGCCGTGCGTGGCCAGTTGGCGGCTACCCCTGCTTTCATTGCCAAGTCTTCGTTGCTCGCTTTCACCTCTGCTACGGGAAATTCATCTTTCCAATACGTTTGCAGATGTTCGGCCTTACCCACGCCACTTCTTTCTGCCAGCAGCGATGCTTTGCAGCTTTCCGTATCGTTACCAATGGCGGTTATCAGGCCTGTGTTTACTATATATGCCGGTTGCGCCATTTATATAGCAGTGTTTATGAGTTGTTCCATTTTTTTCTTGTTGAATGGCAAACCATTCGTCCCTTTCGTCACCCAAAAAAGTATTACCTCTTTCTTCGTTTCCGTAGCATCTGCCCAACCGCACAGGCAGGCATCCATATTCCGGTTTTGCAACAGGTCATTTACCCAATAGTCCAGTTCTGCTGCATCCATCTTGTCTGAAACAAGACATACCTGCTCACCTTTCAATCCATGCCTGATAGCGATCTCGCCCAGCATGATGTTGGGTAATGTATATACAAACAATGCAGGGCTGGGTATTGTTGTGAGCGTTTCCTGGTATTTCTTATCTACGTCTATACAACCCTCCGATGTAGTTATTACGGCAGCTATCTTTGTAGGGTGTAGCCCATCGTATGCCTTATTGCCTGCTTCTGTCAATAACAATTCTGCACCCAGCCATGCCCATTTGCACAGCATATCCATTTTAAAGAATTTGGGATAATTGTATTGCAGCGCCCGGTAAATGTCTTCGGCATTGCCGTTTACAGCATCAGCATGTAATAAAGACTTGCCGTCTTTTATCACATGCTGATCATTGATGCGTACCCAGTGGGTAATCGATAATTGCAATGTTATATTATTTAAGCTGTTGCTTTTTGTGATTCCAGGTAACGGCTCAGTGTGCGCACATTCTTCTCGTGGTTCTTCACAAACGGGTTACTTTCATCCCACACATAGCCGGCCAGTACCGAGCATATCTGCGACATGATCTCCGGGTTGCGGTTCTCTGCAAAGAAGATGTTGAAAAGCGTACCGTCGTACCAACCGTTTACATAAGTGCGGAATACATCTACACCCTGCATCATCTTCTTCATATAGTCGTTCTCCCAGTCTATACTGGTGTCACCATTCAGGTGGCGTATCACCATTTTAGATGCCAGCTGTGCCGATACCGATGCCAGCGTGACACCTGATGAGAATACCGGGTCGAGGAATTCTGTAACGTTACCCGTCAGCACAAAACCCTTACCGTAGAAGGTATCTGTGGTCGCACTCCAGCTTTGCAGCGTGCGAGGTTCCCACAGCATTTCAGATTCGCCAAATCGTGTAGCCAGTTCCGGTTGTGCCATTATCAGTGCACGGAACTGTTCTTCCGCTGTACCGGAAAATTGTTCAAAAAATTCAGGATTACCTACATAGCCTACAGATGTATTGCCGTTAGAGAATGGTATCACCCATATCCATGTCTTCAAGTTATGTACGTATACGGTAATACGGTTGGGCTCTACTGCCTCGCTGCGCTTAGGGTCTGTCATGTGGCAGAACAATGTTTTGCGCGGGTATTGTGTAGATGGTTTATCTAAACCAAACAAGCGCGGTATCACGCGGCCATAACCGCTACCGTCAATTATAAATTTAGCGCTGATGGTTTCTTCTGTGCCGTCTGCTTTTTTCACAGTGGTTACCGAATGGCCATTGTCGTCTATTTTAATATCTGTTACTTCTGTTTCATAATGAATGGGCACACCCATTTTTTCACACTCATCCGCCAGCGTTTTATCAAACTCTGCACGCGGCACCTGCCATGTCCAGTTCCAGCCCGGGGTAAACTGCTGAGAGAAATTGAAGTCGCACACTTCGCCATTCATCACAAACTTAGCGCCGTCTTTTTGTTGAAAATGTTTTGCCTTCACAGCATCCAGGAACTTCGCCTCTTCCAGCGCTTCCATGCAACGCGGTAGCAGGCTTTCACCTATTACAAAGCGGGGAAATACCATTTTCTCAACTATCTGCACCGTAAAGCCGGCTTGCTTTACAATGGATGCCGCTATGGTGCCCGAAGGGCCGGCACCTATCACTAACACATCTACTTGTTTCAGGATACTCATAAAGGGTATTATTTAAATATTGGGGGTAAAATTGTTTCCGATTGTTTCTATTTTTTCTTCAGCTCAAGTATAGTATGGCTCAGGCCAACATTATCTGTTTGCTGTACTACTTCAAAGCCTGCTTGGTCTATCAGCTTCATAAATACATGGCTATCATACATCTGGCTGTTACCATTGGCCATCGTTGTAAAATATAGTGAGGTCATTTGCAGGCTCAGGGCCGATGCTTCGAAGCGTTGCTTATCCCAAAAAGTCTCGTTGATGAAGACACGCCCGTTATCACCTAATGCACGGTAACATTTTTGCAATATCGATACGATCTCATCATCCGCAAAGCAGTCGAGAAACTGGCTCATCCATATGATATCGTAACCTTCCGGCAGCTCCGTAGTATTATCCAGCACATTACGCTGATGATATTGTACACGATGGCTATAGCCTGCTACTTCTATATTCTGCTTAGCTACATTCAGTTGCACTTGCAGGTCTACAAGACCTACTTCCACCTCGCTATTATAATCAAGGCATGCCAGGGTGAATTTACCGGTATTGGCACCTATGTCCATTATCTTTTTAGGATTGTGAGCAAACACCAGCGGCAGTGCTTCCGGAAACGCATTGTCTGAATAATAATGGTCGAAATTGAACCAGCTTTCTTTAGCAGGCTCGGGTAGTATGGAAAGACCCTGGTAAATAGTTTCCCAGTTGCCCAGGTGACGCAGGCCTATCGGCTTGCCTTGCTCAATAGATGCTTTCAGGTCTTGTGCACCGTCGTAGCATACATCGCGCATAAAGTCTGTATTCACGCGCGTCATGGCATCGTTCAGGAAAAAGTGGCCGGTTTTGGCGAGATAGTATTTGTCTTCTTTCTTGTATAATAATCCTATCCCCAGCCCGGCTTCCATCAATATACGCACGCCGTAGCGGCTCATTTTTACCGATGCAGCTACTTCATCTATCGTAGTGCCTTCCGCGCGGGCTTTTTCTATGGTCGTCAGTATGCCGCTATCACGCAGTATTACCGATGCCTGGAAGATATAAGGTGCAAAAGCAATGAATTGGGCATGCGATATCGCATCCAGTGCAGATTTCTTATCCGTTTCAAACATTGCAGGCTTTTTCGTAGGGGTATCCAACATATAACAGCTAAATGTAAACTCCAAAAATACAGAAGTATATCAGTTTTTAACCATTATATAAAATTAAAACATATGAATATCGCAAGACTGTTTTATACTAAAAATGGGGTGCAATTTGCACCCCATTTGTCCTGTCTATTTATCTAACTCCAGTCTTATATTATTCGTTTTACAGGTCTTTCGGTTTACCCTGTATAGACATTTTTATTCTTTCACGCTGGCGTTTCAGCCACGCTTTCATACGGAAGCTCAGCAGCATCATAACCGGCACCAGTATCAGCGTCAGGAAGGTTGCAAAGCTCAGGCCATATATCATGGTCCATGCCAGCGGCCCCCAGAAGGCCACGTTATCACCACCGAAGAAAATATGCGGGTTCAGGTGGGTGAGCAGCGTTTCAAAGTTGATATTGAGACCCACACCCAGTGGTATCAGGCCCAGGATGGCTGCCGTTGCAGTCAGTACCACCGGTGTCATACGCGTACGGCCTGCTTCTACAATCGCATCATAGGGTTCCATACCTTCCTTCAGCATCAGGTCCATAAACTCTATCAGCAGGATACCATTCCGCACCACGATACCAGCCAGCGCCACGATACCAATACCACTCATCACGATAGAGAAATCTGTACCAAATATGCTCACACCCAGGAACACACCTATGATACTGAAGAATATCTCTGACATGATAACCACTGTGCGGCTCAGTGAGTTGAACTGCATGATCAGCAGCAGGAATATCAAGCCCATAGATATCAGCATCGCATTGCCCAGGAAGGCACCTGTTTCTGCCTGTTCTTCCTGCTGGCCTCCCATGGTGATGGTCATACCCGGTGGTGTGCCAAAGTTGGCTACTTCGCGGCCTACTGCCTGCACTACTTCATTCTCGTTAAAGCCGGCCAGTACGTTCGATTGCAACGATATGATACGTTTCAGGTCTTTGCGTTTGATGCCACCATAGGTTTCGCTATACTTCACATCTGCAAAAGCACTGATAGGCACTTCACGTATTACGCCTCCCATACCCATATCACGGAATAGTATCGGCATGTTCCTCACTGCATCTATATTCTCGCGCTGGTCTTGTCTTACACGCAGGGTAATGGGGTAGTCATCATTCGCATCGCGGAAGCGTGATATTTCTTTACCAAACACAGCCGTACGCAATGAACCCACTATCTGGCCGGTAGAGATACCTTCATTATTCATACGCTCGCGGTTCAGGTCAAATACGATTTCAGGTTTATCTGCCTGGAAGTCGCTACGCAACTCTTCCACACCCGGTATGTTTTTGCTTGCCAGGTATTTGTTCAGTTTCTCAGAAACCGCAATCAATGAATCGAGATTGTCACCAGTAATATCTATCACGATAGGCTTAGGCAATGGCGGGCCACCTGATTCCTGGTCTACCGTTACTACCGCACCGGGTATGCCTTTCACGGCTTCCCGTATTTTGGTCAGGTATTCGCGGGTAGATATACCATGACGCTTCGAGAATTCCACGAACGCCACCTCTACGCGTCCCTTGTTAGGGAAGTTACCTACTTCACCACTCGATGGATCTACCGCACCGATAGTTACGTTGGCTATCACAGATTTTACTATCGGGTTTTTCTTACCTGTCTTATAATCTATATCCAACACTTTTGTCACGCGGCTTTCCAGCTTTTCCAACACCGTGTTGGTATAGGCCTGGTCGGTACCTACCGGCATGGTCAGGTACACGTACACAAAGTTGGGTTCTGCCTGCGGGAAGAATACCACCTTCGGCGGACGGATAGCCATCATCACTACCGTAAGTATAATAAAGCCAAACGTAATAGCGATGGTTTTACCCGGGTGCTTCAGCGCACGTATCAGCCATTTCGTATACCACTCTTTAAATGCAGGCCATGTTTTATTCTGGAAAGTGAATATCCATTTAGAGAATACAAATTTTTCCAGCAGCACAAATATGTACAGTAACACTATGAAGTTAGCAATACCCCACGCCTGCGCCAGGTAGCACAATAGTGCCAGTGCTGCGAAAACGATCGCTACTACTTTATCGCCTTTACTAAACCTTGGTTTCTTATACTCATGATCTTCAGGCTTCATAAAGCTGACGGCAAATACCGGGTTAATGATATAGGCCACAAACAGCGAAGCAAGAAGGGTAATAATAAGCGTTACCGGCAGGAAGAACATAAACTCGCCGATGATACCTTTCCAGAAAGCCAGTGGTATGAACGGCATCAACGTAGTAATGGTACCTGTCAATACCGGCAGGAATATTTCACCTGTGGCCGTCTTGGCAGCTTTGGCTATCGGCACCTTACCATTATCAAATATCCGGTGCGTATTCTCTATCACCACTATCGCATCATCCACCACAATACCTACTGCAAGCAGGAACGAGAACAGCACAATCATATTCAGCGATATATCAAAGCCCGGCATCACCAGGAAGGCAATAGCACAAGACAACGGCATGGCCATCGCTACGAACAAGGCATTGGTAACACCCATGAAGAACATCAGGATGATGGTTACCAGTATAAAGCCGATAATGATGGTATTGATCAGCTCGTGCAGTGTATTACGTGTCTGTTCAGACTGGTCGCCTGTTACTACGATATTCAGGTCTGACGGTATGGATACACCTTTCATGTCCATTACCGTCTGTGTCACTTTATCCGATGCTGCAATCAGGTTCTCGCCCTTTGCTTTAATGATCTGCAACGTGATAACGTTCTTACCATCCAGGCGTGCATAGCTTTCCTGCTCTTCAAAGTCATCTTTTACTTCTGCCAGGTCTCTCAGGTATAGTGCTTTACCATATTGGTTCTTCACTATTATATTACCTATTTCTTCAGCCGTCTTGAACTCATTGCGCACAGTAAGGATACGCTTCTGGTTATTCATAGATACCTGGCCGGGGGTAGAAGAGATATTCTCATACGCCACGGCATTTTCTATATCATTAAACGAGAAGCCGGATGCAGTCATCTTATACATGTCCACATTTATCTGTATCTCGCGCTCCAGCGCACCCACCATCTTAGCTTCCTTCACCTCTTTCAGCTCTTCTATTTTATCCTGCACATCATCAGCATATTCTTTCAGTTGCTTCAGGTCGTAGGCGCCCGATATGTTTACATACAGTATCGGGAATTCAGAGAGGTCAATATCATTTACTTCCGGTTCGTTCGGCAGGTTTTGTGGCAGGTCTACACGTGCCTTATCTACCGCGTCTTTCACATCGCGCTTCGCTTTTTCTACCTGTACATCGGTATTAAATTCTACGATCACTACAGAGAAATCCTGGAAGGAGTTACTGGTTACTTTCTTAACACCGGTCAGGCCTTTTACTTGTTTTTCTATAGGCTTGGTTACGATGTTCTCCATGTTTTCAGGAGATGTACCGGGATAGAAAGTCTGCACAATGATCTGTGGCATCTTTATCTCCGGAAACTGTTCCTTTGGCAGGGCATTATACATCAGCAAGCCCGCCAGTGTAATGATTATCGTGAGTATGTATATGGCTGTCCGGTTGTCAATAGCCCAACTGGACGGCTTAAACTCTTTAAATTGATCTTTCATCGATTCGTTTTTCAGATAATTGACTGAAACAATTGTTATCGTATTTCTATAGCCTTACCATTGTCCAGGTCTGCATATCCTTCTACTACTACTTTATCACCTGTCTGCAAGCCTTCCAATATTTCTACCATCCCGTTCGAGTTACGGCCTGTTTTCACAGTTACCGCTTTTGCCTTGCCGCCATCTGCTACATATACCATTTCACCATCAGCCGTTTTTTGTATAGCCGATACCGGAACGACAAGGGCACCTTTGTTCTGATAATTCAGTATCTGCATTTTGCAGCTCATGTTAGGGCTCAGTTTGCTGTTGTTACCCAGCCTTACTTCCACCTGGAAGGCGCGAGATACCGGGTCTACCGCTTTCGATACATAGGTCAGTTTCGATTTCAGGCTGTCTGTACCATCGGCAAATACCAGGTTTACAGGGTTGCCTTCTTTTACCTTGCCTATATAGTTTTCACCCAGGTTGGCTTGTACCTTCAGGTCGGCGTTGCTTACTACGCGAATACCTGTCATACCCGGATTAGCAATATCGCCTTCTTTTATGTTCACGGCATCTACAATACCGCTGATAGGTGCTTTGATGGTGTACATACTACGTTGTGCTTCCAATGCCGCTTTTTGTTTGGCAGTAGCTTCATACTGCGCTTTTGCAGACATCAGTTGCACTTCTGTACCTATGTTTTGAGCCCACAATTTCTGCTGCCTTTCGTACAGTGATTTTTGCAGGGTTACCTGCGGCTCCATTGCTTTTATCTGTTGCTCTACAGCAGCAGCATCCAGCACTGCCAAGGTTTGGCCTTTGTTTACTCGCTGGCCTACCCGTACCATTATACGCTTTACAGTACCGGGTGCCTGTGGTGTCGACAAGATATTCTGCTCGCCATTCACAGTACCCTGTACTTCTATATAAGCGTTAAAATCCTGTGGCTGCATTTCTACAACCGATACAGGCGTTCCTTTTGCCGGTTTGGTTTTATTCACTTCTACTTCCAGCTTGGCTATTTTATCATCCAGTGCCGCGCGTTCTTTTTTCAGTTTGGCAAGTTCTGCTTCACCGCCACCCTTCTTCTCTTCTCCACCGCAGGCCGCCAGCAAACTGGTTGTTAATAACAATAAATAAACAGAGCGTTTCATGCTATATATTTTAATTATGTTGTTGGTTAGATTATTTGAATTGACCGATTGCCTTTTGCAGGTCTGATTTTGCATTTATGACGTCTAGCATCGCGTTGAAGTAATTATTTTGTGATTGAAGCATCTCAGTTTGTGCTTGGGTCACTTCTGTATTACTTCCAACACCTGCCTTATACTTTTTTCTTGCCAAATCAAGAACACCATTTGCTAGACCAAGGTTGCGTTCCTGACTCTTCATAGTCAGTAACGCGTTTTTCAAAGATGTTTTTGATTGTGCTGTTTGTAAGTCTATGCCTAGCTTTAGATTCTCAATACTATTCTTTGTTTTTTCTATTGATAATTTAGCTTGCTTTACTCGATTATATCTTTGCAACCCATCGAATATTTTAATATTAAGCTTCAATCCAACTAAAGAATAGTTTAAGTATGGTTTGTTTACCAAATCACTAAACTCATTAGATGCATAATTATAGTTAAGGCTTCCAAAAGCTGCAAGAGAAGGCAATCCAGAGAGCCTATGCCTTTTTAAATCATATTTATTTAACAGTAATTGCGTTTGTAAAATTCCGAATTCAGTACGATCATCATAATCGGCTTCAGTACTTAACAGCATTTCCGATGCTTCCATAATTTTCGCATCTACTGAAGTGTCAGTTAAAATGATTGGTTGGGAAATTTCCATGCCCATTTGATATTTAAGCAATTGTTCGCTTAGGGTAAGCATTGACCCGATTCGCATGCTATCCGTGGCTAAATTGTTTATTTGAACATTAGTTCGGTCAACATCAATCTTTTCTGCAAACCCATTTTGATACAACACCTCTATGTCGTTGCCCATGTTTCTTGCATATGCTAAAGAAGAATTCAATATCCCGTATTGCCTTCGGGCAATTATAAATGCGTAATATGCTTTCTGTACAGTATAACGTATTTCTTCTTCGCTTAAACGCGCGCTTTGTTCATACAGTTTCATCGCTGCCGTCCGTGCTTGAAGTGCTACAAGTATGCTTCCATCAAATAATATTTGTGATATGCTACCGGTAGCAGACGAACTATATTTCGGTGTAAACTGAACTGGTACGAATGTTCCTGGAGGATACATTGGACCAGTAGAATCCTGAAAAAACTCTCCAGGTAAAAATGATTTTTGCGGGTTGAGGAATGCCGAGAATTGTCCTTCTACATTTAATTGAGGTAACGCAACACCAGTTATTTCCGCATTTTTTCTTTGTTGCATTAAAACATCCAAACGTGCATTTTTGGCACTAGCACTATGCTTCACCGCATAGTCCATAGCTTCTTGCAGGCTCAGCAGCTTGGGCTCCATAGTTACTTCAGTCTGCGCTTTTGCCAGTGCGGGCAGCAGGCCAATGGTTAGTGTTAAACCGTATATCAATAGTCGTCTCATATGTTAGAAACTTGCTTTAAGTATTGTTCTTTGTATTTCTGGTATAGTTTTTCGCCCTTGGGGGTCATGATGCCGTACAAAAAGTGTTCACTCACCTCGTGCATTACAAACTTCAGGTCGTTACGGCTGTTTATCATCAGGTTAGGGTGCAGCACCAGCATGCTCACCTCCATACGGTAGCGGGCAATAAATTCGGCATCCAGCGTATCGCGGTACAAACCTTCTTTCATACCCCACAGCACATTATTTTTAATGGCTTCAATATCCTTGGCCATCATATTGGCCCTGAATTTCTGGTAGCCATCGGGGTAATACCTTTCCAGTTCCAGCAATGCCAGCGGGTTCATATTGCGCAGCACATTGTCAAACATGCCCATCACACGCACCATGCCTTCTATGGCATTATCCGCCTCGTTCATTATCGATATGCAACTATCGGATACGTGCTCCTGAAACCAGCTTACCGATTCGTTTACCACTTCATTCTTGTTGGCAAAGTGCTGATAGAGGGTTTTCTTGGAAATACCCGCCCTTCTCGCTATATCATCCATGGTGATGGTCTTGAAGCCGTACTGACGGAACAATTCCATGGACGCACTGAGTATTTTAGTTAATGGTTCCATAATCGCCCGCAAAACTATGGAAACATTTTTTATAAAAAACGTTTCCTTTGTATATTTAATTTCTATTAGGCTTATCGAAAAAATATATTGGGTATGCCTCAACGCCACCTGAAGTGGCTTTAATGAGGGTATTTTCCGCTTCGGGCATAATTATTTAGTTTTATGGCACTAAACATTTACATATATGGCTTTCTGGAAAGATTTTAAGGCCTTCGCAATGAAGGGTAATGTAATAGACCTGGCTGTCGGTGTGGTTATAGGCGCAGCCTTTGGCAAGATCGTTACAGCTCTTGTAGACGACCTTATTATGCCCATCATTGGCTACCTGACCCCGAAGGGCCAAAAATTTACAGACCTCTATACCGTACTGAAACCGGCAAAAGATGGTGATGTCTATACCTCTTTAGAGCAAGCCAAAACTGCCGGGGCGAACGTTTTTGCCTATGGCCATTTTATCCAGACCATTGTAGATTTCCTCATAATAGCGTTTTTCATATTCCTGGCTATACGCGCTATACAAAGGCTGCAAACCAAACACGAGGAAGAGAAGAAAGCAGCCCCGGAGCCGTCGTCTACAGACAAATTACTTATTGAAATACGCGACCTGCTTAAGAAATAAGGATTATTTATCCCTGTTCTGTGGCATAAGAGCGATTATTTCTGCATTTTTGTGCTTCAGGACAGGCATTATCATCTATGGCTACAGGAAAAATCTACCAGGATCTCATCACACGTAAACGGCAGGGGCGTAGTGGCTTTGCCGTTCTCATAGACCCTGATAAGGTGGCCCCGGCAGATATGCCCCACCTGGCTAAGCTATGCAACAATGCAGGGGTTGATTATGTACTGATGGGCGGCAGCCTTGTAGTGGCCGATAATCTTGATGCCTGCATTCAGCGTTTTAAAGCAGAAAGCAATATACCTGTCATACTTTTCCCGGGCAGCCCCGCACAGGTTACACCCTATGCAGATGCCTTACTTTACTTATCTCTCATATCCGGCCGCAATGCAGAACTGCTGATAGGCCAGCATGTAGTATCGGCACCAACGGTAAAAGCCAGCGGGCTGGAAGTAATATCTACGGGATATATGGTAATAGATGGCGGTACACCCACCACCGTTTCTTACATGAGCCATGCTGCACCCATACCAGCCAATAAGCCGGATATAGCTTTATGCACTGCGTGGGCCGGTGAATTGCAGGGCAAGCATATTATTTATATGGATGCAGGCAGCGGCGCACGTATACCCATTACCGAGGAAATGATACATAAAGTAAGCGAACATATAGAGATACCACTATTCATTGGCGGTGGTATACACACTCCTGAAAAAGTATATGCCAACTGTAAGGCCGGTGCCAATATCGTGGTAGTAGGCAATGCCATAGAGCGAGACCCTATGCTGATACAGGAACTGGCTGCTGCTACCAAAGAAGCTATGGCAACTGTAAAACAATAGCGCTCCTTTTCTTATCTTACTGCTATGCAGTCCCCATTATACAAAGAAGCTATACTATGCCTGATGTTTGCCATGGCAGAGGCAGATGCTACTATCAATAATGATGAGCTGATTGCCGTCATTACCATGAAGGATGTGTTTCGTGGTTATAGCGAGGCCGATATCATGGAACTTTACCGGGAATATAAGAACCGGTTTGCCGATGCGGGTTTTGCAGGTATTTGCAATGTAATGATACGGCAAATACCGTCTGAACTGCATATGGGCACCTTATCTATACTGGCAGATATGGCTACCATTGATTTTGATGTAAGTATGCAGGAAGGCTCATTTATATCTATAGCTGCCGCTACGATGGGCATATCGGATATCGCCGTGAAGACGCTCCTTCTCACATCACTATCGCGGAAGCTACTGCTGCAAACGGGCGAGGAAGGGCTTTAATTAACTCACTTCTTCGCCACGGCCTTTTACATCTTTAGTGCTACGTATCAGGCCAATACCCGCAAAAAAGAATATAGCACCTAATATGCCGTACACGGCTATAGTTTTTACATCGCGGGCGTTACCGCCTGTATTTATAAAATCGTTGGCTGCCATTATAAGACCTACAATACCCAATATTGTAAGTATAATACCGAATATGCGCTTTTCCATAAAACCATGTTTGGTCTATCACTATCTTATAAAGAATGTGCCAAAACAGAGTTTTTACAGATGGAATGCAACGGCAGGGATTTGTTCATCATACTTTATATCCGTCACCTGCCATCGATAATAATTATAATTACCAGTCTTCAACTGCCAGATAGCATCGCCTTCTGACATTACAGATATGCCATTGAAACTGCTATAATTGCGCGCGGGAATCACCCATTTCTCCATCCGGGCATCTCGGCCACCACCCATATATCGCATAGCATCAACTGCTATAATCCTGCCGGTAGTATCGAAGCTGAAAATGGCAGAGGCGGTTGCCTGCTTGTATTGCATAGTAAGCCGGGCATGGCAGCTATCTATTTCTTTCCATTGAAAATAGGGCTGTAGAGCAGCTGATGGGAACCAGCATATTTCTCCCATATACCGCAACATTGCCCCCTGATCTATTTTACTACTTTTCTCATCCACTATCTTGAAAAGGCCATACAGTTTTATGAGCATATGACCGTTGCCATCACTAAACTTATCACGCCCTGTCATTACCATCCCCGGATTCATATTGACTTTTACCATCCATACAAAAGCAGGCTCATCGACATTAAAATATTGTTCAGCATGTACGGGTAACCATTTGCCGTTGGGTTTTATCCGCATACGGCCTTTCTGTTTCAGATATACTTTATGCACAAGCGGTTTACCAATTGTGCCCGATTGCTTCAGCCATTTTTGTACACATAGCGGTAAGCCTCTAAGCATCTGCCCGGTAACCACAGCATTGCTATTGCTTTCATTGTGTATAATGGCTTTGGTTTCATTACCCGCTGTTTTAAAAAACTGCCATTGACCAAAAGCAGTAATGCTAACCAGCAAAATCAATACATTGGCCAAAGTACCTGCTTTGGCTACAGGCCACCATAATATTATCAATACCTGGGATAATGTGATGGACACTATTGCAGGTATCCACCACCAGTCCATATGCAGCCCATATACCATGGCAGTAAAAGCGAACAGGACAAAAGCAAGAAGCCAGAGTACTTTCATTACCGTCGTGAGCCTTGCCCCGGTAGCAATAGCCGATTTACCGATAAGCCCACCATCTTTCGCCGGCACCACAGCTATCAAGTGTATCAGTGCATGCAGTGCTAATAGCAGTATAAAAAGCCGCATAAATGACCATAAATGTACCCGGCTTATAGCGCTATACTTATGACCACTATCAGCATAGCCGCTGACAGTTAACTACTTATAAAAAGTATTGACAATATATTCTGCGATTTGTAATTTCATGCTTCACCTTTAAAATTTATTATCATGAAACGCTTATTATTTATGGCTATTGCCATTCTTTCCACCGTTGCTGCACAAGCACAGCCTTACCTGACCGTTAATAACTACACCAGTTGCAATGCATTTGCAGATATGTATTGCCGTGACCTTGCGTGCGACCCCAGTACGGGCGTATCTACCAGCGGCAGCACTACCTTTGCGCCCGGCACTACTGTTGTAGATGCTACTACCCTGCCGGGGTGGAACAGTAGTGTGACGTATTACTGGCAATATGGCCGTGTGGGTAATATCTGCAACTGGGTGCCTGGTGGTGGCGGCTGTTCAGGCACGGTTATCACCCTTTCAAACGGCAATTGTGTTGGCGGCTCATTTGCAGGCGGTTGTGTGTTAATAGATAATACCTGCAGCGGCGGATGTTCCCAGTTCAACATAAGGGTAACCTGGAACAATGTAACCGGTGATGCACAAGTAGACATTTATCCTTAAAGATACATTCCTTACTATCAGATGCCTCGTAGTAATACGGGGCATTTTTGTTGTGTTTTGTTGTGTTTTTCTACTTTTTTATTTGTTGCAACAAATGGAAACAAAAGCAGGAATACACGGGTAATATTTGCCTAAATCAATCGCCATGTTTTATATAGCAAATTTACGAAAAATATCATATTTCTGCTATAAAATATGTTCTGTAGTTTGCACTATTTTGTGAATGACAGTATCCAGCTCATCTGCAGCGACATCCAGCTTTTCAAGCAATTCTTTTTCGTCAAGGTTCATGCATTCACGATTTTTCATCAATTCCAGCAATCCCATCAAACTGGCAAGCGGTGCACGCACTACGTGCGATTGTGTCCAGGCTATTTCTTTCAATACATCATTCTGTGCTTCAACCTTCCTGGTATGTTCTACCAGGTTTGTAATATCTGTCATAGAACCGATAGCCCGGATGGCCTTGCCTGATGCATCTCGAACAAAGATACCCCGGTGCTGCACATGGGCTATATCGCCACTTGCTTTCAGGTAACGGAATTCTGCGAAGAAGAAAAATTGTGCAGGGTCTTGTATTGTTTGCTCCAACGCAGCTATCACACGTTCTTTATCGTGCGGATGTATATTCCGAGACCAAAGATGGTTATCATAAACATCCAGATTGTAACCGAACAACTGGCGGAAACCATCGCCCCATATCGCTTTATCGTTCTCAATATCCCAGTCTACAATCGCTTCGCCTGTCGCTTTCAGCACCAATTCAAAACGCTCATTACTAACCCTTAACGCTTCCTGCTGCTGCTTAGTTTCAGTGATATCTATAATCACACCATCTATATAGATGAGCTTATCATTATCATCAAAAATACCCCTGCCATTTTCTTTTACCCATATTACATCACCATTCTTACACACCATTCTATACTCCAGTTCAAACGACTTTTTACTTTTTATCTTTTTGAGTATACTGTAAGTACCGGGTAAGTCATCGGGATGAATGATGCTGGCAAAAGACCGGTTTTTGTTATCAATAAAGTCTGCCGCGGTGTAACCAATCATTCGTTCTACCTCATCACTAAGGAAAGTCATTGTCCAATCCTTATCGGGCAGACAACGATATGTAATGCCCGGCAGATTATTTATTACCGATTGGAATTGTTCCCTGCTCTTTCGCACCTCATTTTCAACCTTTCGTTTTTCAATAGTCGTTGCCAGGTTAAATGCCAAAGTATCCAGAAAACTCACTTCATCTTCCAGCCAGCTACGTTCATTTTTGGTGTCGTTAAAACCAATGAATCCGTGAAATACGTTATTTACAAATACGGGAAGGGCCAGTAATGATTTGATATTCTGCGTTTCCAAAGTAGTTTTTAATACACCTTCGGGCAATTGGCTTACGATGCTGTGAAATGGTTTTCCGGTTGATAACGTTTGAAAACTACCAAATACGCTAAAGGGTATATTCTGGACGGCAGGATCGTCCAATACAACAGTGCCATCATTTTTCCAGTTGATACGCTGGCTTGTCAGGCGCTCACCGGTATCCGGATGCACATGATTCTCGAAATAATAGATATCCTCTACCGAAATGGTTTCGCCTATGATGTTGAAAGATTCATTAATGGCTGTAATCCAATCATTATGCATGAGCAGTTTGGAAGCAAATGCGTGGGTAGCCTGCAATAATTGATTTTTCCGTTTTATCTCTAACTCTGCTTGCTTACGCTTATCTATATCTAATGTAACACCTTCTATTTTCACAGGCTTGCCATTGGCATCCCTTACCACGCGAATACGCTCATATATCCATTTGGGCTTACTTGCATGCGATAAAATGCGATGTTCATTTTCATAATATTCGTTATCCTTCAGCAGCGTATCCAGATCTGCAGACAATATATGCCGGTCATCAGGATGAAACTTATTAACCAGGTTTTCAAAGGTGAGCTGAAAAGAGGCCGGGTCAACTTCAAAAATATCATACACTTCATCCGACCAATGCATAGACCCATCCAATAAATTCTGGCTCCAATACCCTAGGGCCGCTATTTCCTGTGCAGTTTTAAGTTTTCTACTTGCTTCTACTTCGGCAGTTATATCGGTAGCCAGCACCAGTTGCGCCCATTTGCCATCAAAAGGAATGCTGCTGCTTTCAATTTTTACTTGTATAAGCTCTCCGGTTTTTTTGCGATGCCGGAAAAACCCCTGATTAAAGTTTTGGATATTATGCTTTACACGGTCTATAGCGGCCTTTACCAGGGCCATATCTTCTTTGGGCCGTATCGCTGCAATGGTCATACTTAAAAACTCATCGCGGGTATAGCCATAGCTCCGCACAGCCGCTTCGTTTACATCCAGAAAGTAAAGTGTTTCCAGATCGTAAATCCACATGGGGATAGGGCAGTAATTAAAAAGATTGCGATATTTTTCCTCCGAATCGTGTAGGAGTTCATGCGCCTCACGCAGTTTTTCAGTCATCAATTATCCAAATATACGGGGGGTGTCGTTTAATAAAATATGTTACAAAATTCACTCATTAAAGATTATTTAAAAATAACCAGAATCAGGATTCACCCCATTTATACGCCTATTTATACCAAAATCGCTGTTTGTAGTCATTGATGTGACGTTAGAATAGCATGCCGGCAATTGTTGAAAATGCCGAACTTTAGGATATGTTCCAGATAGAGCGACCATATCCACCAGCAGGCGACCAACCTACCGCCATTGCAGAACTGACCAAAGGATTGAAAGAGGGCGAGCGTTTTCAGACACTATTAGGGGTAACCGGCTCGGGTAAAACATTTACCATGGCCAATGTGATACAAGAGGTACAGAAACCTACGCTGGTGCTTACACACAATAAAACACTGGTAGCGCAGCTATATGGCGAGTTTCGCCAGTTTTTCCCAAACAATGCGGTGGAGTATTTCGTGAGCTATTATGATTACTATCAACCGGAAGCATATATACCTACCAGCGACACTTATATAGAGAAAGACCTGAGCATCAACGAAGAACTGGAAAAACTACGCCTGCGTGCCACCAGCAGCCTGCTGAGCGGACGCAGGGATATTATAGTAGTAGCATCGGTAAGCTGTATATATGGTATGGGCAACCCTACCGATTATGCAGCGGGTATCATCCGTTTCAACCAAGGGGATAGCATAGGCCGCAACCAGTTTCTGCACAGGCTGGTAAATGGCTTATACAACCGCAGCCAGGGAGAATTTACACGTGGTACCTTCCGTGTGCAGGGCGATACGGTAGACATCAACCTACCCTATGTAGATTACGGATACCGCATTACCTTCTTTGGCGATGAGGTAGAAGAAATAGAAAGCTTTGAAGTAGATACCGGTAAACGCATCGGCACGATGCAGAATGCCGCCATCTTTCCCGCCAACCTGTATGTGGCCCCGCGCGACCAGATGGCGCGCATTGTACATGAAATACAGGATGAACTGCATGCACAAGTAGAATATTTTAAAAGCATCAATAAACCACTGGAAGCACAGCGCATAAAAGAGCGGGTAAACTATGACCTGGAAATGATGCAGGAACTGGGCTATTGCAGTGGTATAGAAAACTATTCGCGCTTCCTGGACAGGCGCAGGCCGGGCACACGCCCCTTTTGCCTGATAGATTATTTTCCCGATGACTTTTTACTGGTGGTGGATGAAAGCCACGTAACCATACCACAAATAAGCGGCATGTATGGCGGGGACCGCAGCCGTAAACTGAACCTGGTAGACTTTGGCTTCAGGTTGCCGAGTGCTTTAGACAACAGGCCATTGAACTTTCATGAATTTGAAGGACTGCTGAACCAAACGGTATTTGTAAGCGCCACACCCGGAAAGTATGAACTGGAACAAAGTGAAGGTGTGTTTGCAGAACAAATCGTTCGCCCAACAGGATTGCTGGACCCACCGATAGAAATACGCCCCAGCATGAACCAGATAGACGACCTGCTGGATGAGATAGACCTGCGTGTGAAGAAAGGCGACCGTGTGCTGGTAACTACCCTTACCAAACGCATGGCCGAAGAGCTGGATAAATACCTGGCACGCGTAAACGTGCGTAGTAAGTATATACATAGTGAAGTAGATACGCTGGAGCGTGTAGAAATACTACGCGATCTGCGCCTGGGCAATATAGATGTGCTGGTAGGTGTGAACCTGCTGCGTGAGGGGCTTGACCTGCCGGAGGTATCGCTGATGGCGATACTGGATGCCGATAAGGAAGGCTTCTTAAGGGATGAACGCTCCCTGACACAGATGGCAGGACGTGCGGCACGTAATGTGGATGGCCTTGTTATCTTTTATGCCGATAAGATGACGGAAAGCATGCAGAAGACGATAGATGAAACCAACCGCCGCAGGGAGAAACAGATAGCATACAACCTGGCACATGGCATTACACCACGTACGGTTACCAAATCGAAAGAAGAAGTATTCAAACAAACATCGGTACTGGAGATAAAGGGCTATGATGAAAATAATAAGTATGCCATGCATGAAGAGCTGGCACCCATAGCTGCCGATGAAGGCGTAGAATATAAAACTGCTGCACAACTGGAAAAGCTGATAGCCAAAACAAAAAAGGAAATGGAAAAAGCAGCGAAAGAGCTCGACTTTATGGAAGCTGCCAGGTTGCGCGATAAAATGTTCCAGCTACAAAAAGAAAGAGAGGCAATGAAATAGCCGCATTTCCGTTCGTCAATAAGATAGGCCATTAACTGATAGTTAATTGACATTGGATTAAAATCCGGTTAATTTTAGGCCTTCATGAACCTTAAACGCCTATACTTATTTATAGCTATTAGCAGTATTGCTATTAACATGCTACTGGTATATGCTTACAGAAAGGATATCCGTTCTCATTTCATAAAAAATAAGCGCGCTTCATATGGCATTGCCAATAATGTAATTGACCACAACTACTCTACTTATTTCTGTGATGACAGTACGGGCAATATATTGTTTGTCACAAAAAAGGATAATGCCCAACCCTTGCCGGAGCAACTCATTATAGCGCCGGGTATATATAACATTGACGATAAGACTGTAGATATGGAGCGCGAGGGCTTGTACCGGTTTGTATATACCGACCTGCACGCAAAGCAGTTCATCGTATATAAGCACCAGCTTAACAGCCTGCTTAGCGCCATATGCTGGATACATACCCATGGTGAAAATGATAACAAGCTGGCTAATGAACAAAGAACAAAAAAAGCAATGAGCGGCAAGCTATATCTCACCTGCAGCCGCATAGCAGACTATACAATGCACCTGCTAACGCAGGCCGGGTACCAGGCCCGTATTGCAGAGGGTGTAACACAACAGCCCCATAATGGCCACGATGATTCTCACAGTATGATAGAGGTGTATGACACAGCCAATAAAAAGTGGATATTGGCAGACGTGGACAATAACAGGATGTTCATCAAAAAATCGGACAGCAGCAGGTTGCTTAGCTATAAGGAAATGCGGGATGCATTGTATAGTAACGATATCGGGTTCATCCCTCTGTCTGCAGATATACGGGTCAACACACAACCGGCAGCGCATACGGAAAGCTATCCTTATGAAATGATGTATGAGCGTTTCAACTCGCACCATAAGATGGCCGACTGGTATAAAAGGGTTTGCGGGGTCATGCTGATAGACAACCATTTTTATAGCGCAAAGGATAGCGCATTGGTACGGCGATACAGGACGGCCTATCAGTATATGGATTCCATAAGCTTTATGCAGGCCTACTATAGTAGCAATTAAGTGATGCTACGAAACACGGTATAGCGCAAAACCATTTCCAGCACCAGGCAAATAACTGCAATCAGTGCAAACGGGAAGAAGAGTTCTGCATAATGCTTGTAGGAGCTTATCTCTATTTTGGTCTTTTCAAGTGTGTCTATCTCTTTATATATCGCATCCAGCGACCTATTGTTGACCGCGCGGAAATATTTGCCGCCTGTTTCTGTAGCTATTTTGCGTAGCAGTGGTTCATCTATCTGCACCGGTACCATCTGCTTTTGTATGCCAAAAGGTGTCTGCACCGGGAAAGGCGCCTGCCCTTCTGTACCCACGCCTATGGTATATACCCGCACTTTATAAGACTTGGCAATTTCCAATGCTGTCATGGGGTCGATAAGACCTGTGTTATTAACACCATCTGTCAGCAATATCAAAATGCGGCTTTTACCCTTTGCATAGCGCAGGCGGTCTACACCGGTAGCAAGGCCCATACCTATCGCTGTGCCATCTACCAGCACACCACTCTTTACCTGACTTATCTGTTCCTTCAGTACATTATGGTCTATCGTAATGGGGCATTGTGTAAAGCTTTCACCCGAAAAGATAACCAAACCCAGGCGGTCGGTAGGCCGCTGGTCCACAAAGTTCATCGCTACCTTTTTGGCCGCTTCTATGCGGTTGGGCTTCAGGTCTTCTGCCAGCATACTGCCCGATACGTCTACCGATAATACAATGTCGACACCCTCACTATCTATATTCTCCGTTACATTGCTGGACTGCGGGCGTGCTAGTGCTATTATCAGCGCCACCAAAGCTATAACGCGCAGCACCGTCAGCACCGGCCTGAAACGTACACGCCAGGTAGGCTTTACAAATGCAATACCCGATAGTGTAGTAAGACGCATGGCTGCATTTGCCTTCTTACGTGTGCGTTGCTGCCACCATAGCATAAAAGGTATAAGCAACAGCAACCCGAAGTATAGCGGGTGCGCAAAGCTGATATGTTTCCAATCTAATAAGGCACTCATGACTGCGGCGGGGTTTGTGGTGGTGCCACCGGTTTTTCTTTAGTAGCCGTTACAAACTGGCGGGCATATTCTATAGCCGCCATATGTTCCTGCGGAGTAGGCTGTGCCTTGGCAAATTTGGCAAGGTCGGCTACCTGCAGGATGTTTGACAGCAGCAGCCTGTGTTCCGACATGTCTTTATGCACAGCAGCTTTATATAATATCTCGTCAGATGTAGACTCCATTACATCTACATGGAAGCGAGCTTCGATGTAAGAGCGGAGGATATCTACCAGTTCTGTATGATATTCTTTAGGCTGGTTGTTCTCCCAGAGTTTTCTCTTTTCCAGTTCATCGAGCTGGCGCAGCGCTTTTACATGTAACGGTTCAGGTGGGGCCGATGGTACAATGACCGGGGTCACATTCTTTTTATTCCTGAGGAAGTATATGATAATAGCGGCTATCAGTACGATAGCTATTACAGCACCTACGATATACCATATATAATCGAGCCAGCTGGCTTTTACCGTTTTGATGCCCTTAATATCCTTGTAACCTTTCGTGGTATCTACCGGTACGGTTTGCACTAATAATTTTACCGAATCGGTATGGATAGTATAAGCTGCGCCGGACGATGGCTTTACCGGAAATATAAGTTGTGGTATCACAAACATTCCGGAATCGAAACCCGTTATCAACAGACGTTGTTTGTAGGTTACAATATTTCCGTTCTTTATCGTATCTATCTTCCCCTTTTCTATTACCTCCAGGCTATTAAACGTATCAGGTATAGCAGCCCATGTAAGCTGGCTGGTAGCAGGATTGTGCTGCGCTTCGATAAACAGACGGGCCTGGTCGCCCACCATTATCTGTGCAGCATCTATACGGGCACCTACTTTTACATCCTGTGCGCCAACATGAAAAGATGCCAGCAATAAGGCAAAACATAGCATATATGAATGTCTGGATCGGGTTGGCATGCCTGTTTATCTAGCTTTAAAGAAGGTTTGCAGTTCTTTTACATAATCGCCATCGGTGCGCACATCTATGAGCGATGCCCCGCTTTTACGGAACGACTGTATGCAGTAGCGTTTATGATCATCAAACGCTTTGGCATATTGTATACGCGTAGCCTTATCATCGGTATCTATCCATTGCAGGTTGCCACTTTCGGCATCCATAGCCTGTACCAGGCCGGCAGCAGGCAAGTCGCGGTCGTGCTTATCGTGCACCTGTATGCCTACCAGGTCGTGACGGCGGGCGGCCAGTTGCAGCGCCTGCTCGTAAGGTTCGCTTATAAAGTCGCTTAACAAAAAGGTAATGCTGCGTTTTTTCATCACCCTGTTCAGGTATTCCAGCCCTGCTTTGATATTAGTAGTGCCTGTTTGTGCCGGTTCCAGCGCTATCAGTTCGCGGATAATGCGCAGAATGTGGCTGCGGCCTTTCTTCGGCGGGATGAATTTTTCCACCTTATCGCTAAAGAAGATAACCCCAACCTTATCGTTATTAGTAGCGGCAGAAAAAGACAATACAGCGCTCAACTCGGTTATCAGTTCGCGCTTCAGGCGTTGGTGAGTGCCAAACAAAGAGCTTCCGCTTACATCTACCAGCAGCATCAGTATCAGCTCACGTTCCTCTTCAAACACCTTAACGAAAGGGTGCGAAAAGCGGGCTGTTACATTCCAGTCGATGGTTTTTACATCATCGCCCGGTGTATATTCACGCACTTCGCTGAAAGACATACCCCTGCCCTTAAAAGCAGAATGATACTCACCGGCGAAGATATGATTGCTCAACCCCTTGGTTTTTATTTCAATATGCCTTACGCGTTTTAATATTTCTGCCGTGGTTAGCATGGTTTCTTACTGATGAACAAACACCAAATTTTCAAGGTAACAAAAGTAACCGTTCATAAATATCCAATACTTAAAATTTTCTAAAAATTAGCCCTTAGCTTTGAGTCAAAATTTTATACCCATGGCTAAAGTATTACGATTGATGGCTGTTGCTGCTGGCACTTCTTTATTCTTCGCTTCCTGTGGCGGAAACAATGAATCTGAAACCTCAACAGCCGATACAGTAGCTACGGCGGTACCCCGTCCTAATATCGAATTATCAGCCGTACCCGCCTCGCCCGATTATCCCGATGCCAAACTGAGCATCGACAAGGTAATGGCATCGCCTCAAGGCGCTGACTCTGTAAAAGTGAACTTTACATTTGGTGTGAAAAACTATGAGCTGAAAAGCCAGACGGCAGATGCTGCTAACAAAATGTGCAATAACTCAGACCAGGGACAGCACATCCACTTTATACTGGACAACAAGCCTTATACAGCCTTATATGAGCCTAAGCATGAAGTGACCTTGGCTAAAAATACAGAACATTACCTGCTGGTATTCCTGTCGCGCTCTTACCACGAATCTGTAAAAACACCTGGGGCATCGGCTATCTATCATTTCAAAATAGATGAAAGCGGGAAATTGCAAAAGCTGGATGAGCCTAAAACGCCAATGGTATTCTACAGCCGCCCGAAAGGCGACTATGTAGGTGCCAAGAATACAGAAAACCTGTTGCTGGACTTCTATGTATGGAACACTACACTAGGCAATGATGGCAACAAAGTACTGGCCGAAATAAAAGGCGAAGGTGTAGACACTACATTTACCGTTACAGAATGGAAGCCAACGTTCCTGAAAAATATGCCCATGGGTAAGCCCAGCATCAAGCTGACACTGGTAGATAAAGATGGAAATAAAGTAGCCGGCGAAAACACGGAAGTAACCAGGGAATTTAACCTGGCTGCCGATGAGCCCATGAAATAATGACTCAATTCCCGAAAATGATTTAGAACAAACCGGCTTATACAGGTGCGTATAAGCCGGTTTTGTTTTTTGTATATTGAAGCCTCATATGCCCATCAGCACACGTGTATATAGAGCTATAGATAGCATAACAGGTGGTAAGTACTGGCTGTTTACATCTGCTATTGTATTGACAGCGCTTGCGTTGTTCTTTGCCTTCCCCAGTTATAATGATATTGTAACTAAGGAGTGGGATGCCCTATTTGCCAAAGCTGCCAACCCATTTGCCAACAGCACTCACGGCGCAGGTACCCATGAAGCTAAAATAACCTTCAGGCTGCTGGTGCCGCTTATCTTACACTATACACATTTAGGTATTGCAGGCACCTTAATATTCTTAGGCATTATTGGTGTTCTGAATTTTTATATGGTGGTGCGGCTGGCTTTTGATATGCTGCAGGATAAAAGGCAGGCATTCATCTTAGGATTGTGCAGCGCTTTCATCTACTTTGGTAAGTGTTCTTTTATAGAGCTGCGCGGAACGATGTTTGACGGTATCGCTATCTTCCTGCTACTATGTGCTATGAACTTTCGTAGACCATTACTGATAGCCCTGTTCGTATTTCTTGCGGCTTGGTGCGATGAGCGTGCTTTAGTAGGTTCCATCCTTGTATGGCTTTATTATATGCTACGGCAGCAACGAGGCAGTATCATTCAAAAATCATTCAGTAGACACACTATTAGTGTGTATGCGGCATGGGTAGCATATGCTGCCGTGCGCTATTTGTTGGTTCGTCAATACGGGCTAACCACCAGCATGGAAGGAGTTGGGCTGAGCGTATTGCTAAACCAGATAAACAATATACCCATGGGTATATGGAGCGCGCTGGAAGGCCTGTGGATACCTGTACTGTATGCAGGCATCCAGCTATACCGCAACAAGCGCTATTTTGAAATGTTGAAATATGCAGGTATTTGCTGCATTATACTATTAGCAGGGCTGATGGTGGTAGATATTACACGCAGCGTGGTATACCTGTTCCCGGTTGTATTTGCAGCTGTTACGGTATTACAACGCTATGTAAGTAAAGAAAAGCTGAACCAATTATTGTGGTTCGCGCTGATACTTTGCTTTGTATACCCGGCATATTATACAGGTGGCAAGAGCAGCATTTGGTGGACCTATCCCTTACCGCTGCAAATGCTGCGCTTTATATAATGCGCGCGGCTACCGGGCTATCTGTATCTATTCCTTTTATCTGAACAATACCGGGCTTTTTACCCTCTTCTATTTTACCTATTGCCTCCTGCATTTGCAAGGCACGGGCACCATTGTATGTACCCCAGCGTAGTAAAGTAGACCAATCGAGGTTAGGATAGTGGCGCTTGAGTGTGGCCAATTCTGCCAGTATGCTCAACTGGTGGTTGGATGACAGGCTATCTGTACCTATACAAATATTATTCGCATCGCGCACCAGTGTATCTATATCCGGCAGGCGGTTTTCTATATACAGGTTAGCATTCGGGCACAGGCACCAATATACATCGGGCAGCAGGCGCTGTGCAGCAATAATGTCCTGGCTGGTGGTATAGGTATTGTGTACAAATATGAACTGGTGCGTGGGTGATAGCCAGCGCATGTAGGTTTGAATAGACGGCTTACCCGAAGGGTGAAAGAACGTATCATCTATACCCAGGCTGTGCAGCAGTGTTTGCATGCCGCCCTGCTTCGATATATAATATTCATCTTCCGCAGGGCTTTCCTGGTTGTGAATGGATATAACCGATTGCAGATTGTGCTCATCTATCAGCTTGAACAATGCGTAAGATACCGAGTAGGGTGCATGCGGCACTATAGACTGGTGCAGTATTTTACCATCTGCCTGCTGAGCGGCAAAAGCATCATATACCTGCTTAGCATTTTCAAACTGCTTTAGCGGCATTTCGTTAAAACCTATGGCCTCTACAAAACTGTGGAAGTGCATTTTGTTGAGTGCGCGCAGGTCGGCAGTATCATTCACATTGGTAATATCACCAACGGCTACTATACCGTTTGTCAGCATAGCATCGAAGGCTTCATGACGTGCTATCTTCTTTTGCTCATCGGTAAAGCCAAAACGGCTCTTCATTACCTGCTGCAAAAAAGGCACCAACCCCGTATGCTCCGGAATGACACCTTTCATATGCGAAAGCTCGAGGTGGCAATGCACATTTACAAAACCCGGTGCCAGTATGCCTTCATAATACACCGCATCATGAATGACACCGGGTTCATGAATATCCACTATTGTACCGTCCCCGGCTATTTCCACAACGCTGCCTGCAGGCAGCCAATTGATGCCATCATGTATGCGGGCAGCTGTTATCAGCATGTATTAGCTCTTAAAATGTTTCAGTAAAACAACTTCGCGCTCGGTAAGGAAACGCCAGTTGCCACGCGGCAGGTTTTTCTTTGTAAGCCCTGCATACATAACGCGGTCCAGCTTTTCTACTTCATAACCCAGCGATTCGAATATGCGGCGAACGATACGGTTGCGGCCGCTGTGTATTTCCAATCCTATCTCATTCTTTTCATCGAGGTAGGATATGGCATCTACAAATACCTCACCGTCATCCAGCGTCAGGCCGTTGGCTATCTTCTCGAAATCGGCTTTGGTAAGTGGTTTATCCAGCGATGCCTGGTATACCTTCTTGGTTTCGTAACTGGGGTGCGATAGTTTTTGTGCCAGGTCGCCATCGTTTGTAAGCAGCAACAGGCCTGTTGTATTCCTATCCAGACGCCCAACGGGGAACAACCTGTCGATGCCTGCATTGGCTACGAGGTCCATTACCGTTTCCCTGCCTTCAGGATCATCGGTAGTGGTAATGAAGCCCTTGGGTTTATTTAGTAATATATATACCCTTCCTTTGGTTGGGGTCAATTTTTTACCGGCTATTGTTACCTGGTCAAACTCCTGCACACGGTAGCCGGGTTCCATTACCAGCTCACCATTTACCTTCACTTTACCTTGTTTTACCAGTTCGGCGGCTTCACGCCTGCTACATTCGCCGCTGTGGGCTATGTATTTATTCAGCGTCATTTCTTTAGGTGCGTCATCGCCCTCTTCATCATCCTTACGCTTTCTTTTTGTTAGCGGCTTAATTTTGTCACCTGCTTTTTCTTCCTCTTCCTTTTTACGGAAAGGACCACTCACTTTTTTAGACCCCAGCGGGAATGCTTTATCAAAATTCTCATCGCGCCTGCCTTTTATCACCACCTTTTTATCTTCCAGCGATTTTTCAAATTCCTTAGGGGTCACAAAGTTCTTTTCGTAATCCTCTACAGGGCGCTCCACCTTATCTTCTTTGAAAACATTGCGCTCTGAGAATCGTTTACTACTTTCAGGTTTATCTTTTTTATCAAAGTCCTTCTTAGACCTGTCGTCTTTACCGAAACGCTTTGGTTTTTCGTCTTTTGAGAACTTATCTTCTTTATTGAAAGAACGTTTCGGCCTGTCGCTATCACCATCCCTTTTAAACCTATCAACCTTATCAAATGAACGTTTCGGCTTGTCATCGCGAGAGAAAGAACGCTTCGGCCTGTCGTTATCACCATCTTTATTAAACCTGTCTTCCTTACCGAAAGAACGTTTTGGCCTGTCACTATCGCTGTCTTTTTTGAACCTGTCGTCTTTACCAAATGAGCGCTTGGACTTATCAAAAGGTTTATCATCGCGAGAGAAAGAGCGTTTTGGCCTTTCGCTATCGCCATCTTTCTTAAACCTATCGTCTTTGCCAAACGAGCGTTTCGGCTTATCGAAAGGTTTATCATCGCGAGAGAAAGAGCGTTTCGGCCTTTCGCTATCACCATCTTTCTTAAACCTATCGTCTTTGCCAAACGAGCGTTTCGGCTTATCGAAAGGTTTGTCATCACGAGAGAAAGAGCGCTTCGGCCTGTCTGAACCCTCGTCATCACGCGAAAAAGAACGTTTTGGCCTGTCGCCATCGTCCTTTCTTTTAAATCCACCGCTTTTACCGGCCCCACCCTTAAAGTCTTTTTTAAACCCTCCTTTACCATTCGATTTGCCGCTGCCGGAAGATGAATTATTTCTCATGCTTGTATCTTAATAAACGGCAAAGGTACAATCTTTGCACTGCAGGAAGGAATTTTGAAAAAATTTGCCTTATCCTGTAACTTTTTTTCCTGTGCCACGATTTATAAAGGAATGGAGCTGAACGAGTATAACACATGCGTAAAGGAATGGGCGGATGCCCTCTTCCGGTTTGCCTGCAAATGCACAGGCAACGAAGAAGACGCACGGGATGTGGTTCAGAACAGCTTTGAGGTGTTGTGGCAGAAAAGGCAGGAAGTAGCAGCGGACAAGGCCAAGCCGTTTCTCTTCCAGGTAGCTTACCGGCAGTCTATAGACAATTTTCGCAAGCAGAGCCGCGTGAGTTACACAGAGCAGCCTGAGGACAGCAGGAGTGTGACACCGGGGCAAAATGACCTGAAACGGGTATTGGAACGTGCACTGACCAAACTCGACGAACAGGCAAGGGCACTGGTACTGCTGAAGGATTATGAAGGGTACCGCTATGAAGAAATAGCGCAGATAACCGGGCTGAATGAAACGCAGGTAAAAGTGTACCTGCACCGTGCCCGCAAGGTGCTGAAGGATTATTTAATAAGTGTTGAAAATATAATATAAATATTATGGTGACCTGGGAAAATTATGAGGAGTACATGATGATGGCGGCAGATGGCGAGCTGGGTGAACCCGAGCTGCAAGCACTGCATGCCTTTGTAGCGCAACACCCTGAGCTGAAACAGGAATTGGCAGCCTACATGGCTACCCAACTAGTACCTGACACAGAATTGGTGTATGAAAATAAAGAGTCCCTGATGAAAAGGGGCGGCGGCCGTACCATGAGCCTGCGTAACTTATGGGTATATGGTGCAGCAGCAGCCGTGATACTGATGGTAGCCATAACCATAACAAAACAGAAAAGAAACGAGGAAGGCCCCTTGCCTGTAGCCCATAACCAAACGGCTACCCCGGCCCCCACTACACCGGATAGCGCAGAAGAGCTCCATTCAAATCCTGTGAACCCTGTTACTATCGAAAACGTAGCTACCAACAAGCAACCTGTAAAAGAAGAAAAGAAAACACCTGTTATAAAAAAACCGGCAACCCCTGCACCTGCACAAAATGAATATATAGCTAAACAAAACCCGAAACCTGCTGAAAACAAAGCACTGCCTACACCACAAGCATTACAACCTGTACAAGAACAGGAGGCCGAAGCACAGATAGCCGTACAAGAACCTGCCTACACCATGCCGGTAATAGAAAAGCCTGCCAAAGAAGAAATGATAGCCAGTGCTAACACCGGGAAAGGACCAAAAGAAGAACTGCCTGGATGGCTGCCTATACGTGAGGATAAAAAGGAAGGTGCCGCCATTATAGCAAATGCAGTGAATGAAAAGCTGGAAAAAGTGAAAAAGCTAAAAGACAACTTTAAAAACACAGATATAGCTTTCAGAATAGGTGAAAGGGAATTCATAGTTAAACTTTAAAACAATCATTTTTATGAAATTCATATACGGACTACTGGCTTTAATGCTAACGCATACTGCCGTACAAGCACAGGAAGAAAAGAAAGAAGCCGATAGCAGCAAAAGGAAAACCATTACTATAAATAAGAATGGCATACATATAGACACTACTGCTATCAAGGTGAAAAAAGAAGAGAAAGTATTTGAGGTAGAGTTTGGTATTGTAGATATCGGTATCAATACTATACAAGACAATACGGACTACAGCAGTGCAGCCGTTAAGAACTTTTTGCAGGTACCTGCCGATTTCCAGAACAGCAACCTGTTTACCATGCGCAGCGGTAAATCTATCAATGTGAATGTGTACCCGCTGGTAGGTAAGTTTAGGGTACTTAAAACAAAACAGCAAAAGATATACATGTCTTTGGGATTAGGCTTGCAGATGTACAACTTTCGCTACAACAAAAACATCAGCTACCTGAATGAAGCGCAGCCAATGGTCATACTGGATAGCATAGGCTTTACTAAAAACAAGCTGGGCTTTACGTACCTGAGCGTACCTCTTGGCTTTACCTTCAAAACCAAACTGGCTGAAAAAGCATGGCTGGTATATGGCGTAGGCATCAGCGGAGGCTACCGTATAGCATCATGGACCAAACAGGTATCTGCAGAAAGAGGCAAAGACAAGAACCATGATAAGTTTAATTTCAATGACTTTAATAGCTGCCTTACCGGCGAAATAGGTCTGGATGGCTACTTCAGGTTATATGCCAGCTACCAGCTTACCAACCTGCACGAAAGCGCATTGGAACAAAAGCCATTTTGTATAGGCATACGCATAGGTGGTATTTAATACGCGACGGACTTCAAAAAATAAAGCCCCGCATGTAGCGGGGCTTTTATATTTATTGCATGCTTTCAAAATATGCTTTGAGCGCTTCAGGATCGCGCAAAGTTTCCCAACCAATAGTGCCGACCATTACGATTATAAAGATTATGTATGCTATACAAATAGCCAACGCAATGTAGGCACATATCTTACCTGCTTTCAGGTTGCTATACGAACCGGGCGTGTACATCTGGGGGTTGGCCAGGTAGCGTTTTTGATCTTTTGAAGCCAATACCAGGGTGATAATAGCAAATATCAACCCGCCGCCATAGCAGCAGCAACTTACTATAGAAATAATACCCAATATCAGCACTGCCGTAGCATTGGGCAATGCAATCTGTGGCTGATTGGAATAATGTGATTGTTCCTGTGTTGTGTTTTCAATCATATCAATTGGTTTGTGGTTATTTTATAAATGTAATTGGCAATGATAATAACTGCCGTACCAAAATATAAACATTTCAGAATGGTAGCACCATGGCGATAGCCAAATGAGAGGTGTAGTAATAAAAAAATAATGGTAGCTGCTATGAATATACCCGGTGGATATATATGCCAGCTATTAGCTATATCTCCTTTTAGCAAAGCTATCACAGAGCGCTGCAAGCCACAGCCCGGACAATCTATAGTAAGTAGCTTTTTTGAAGGGCAGGAAAGCATATGATGTTCCAGCCAATGTGTAAAAGCGCTGTATGCTTTCATAAAATATCGTTAAGCTACCCCTGCCAGTTGCTTATGTTTATCGCGCTCGGCTATCAGAATAGGATGCGCCTCCCTGAATGTCGCTAGTATTTTATCCAAGAGCTGCAATATTTCCTCACGCCCTTCCTGCTTGCGGCCCAACTCTTCTATACGCGCCAACTGCTGGTGCATGTCCCGTATCTTCACAATGCCAACACTCGATTTCAAGAAGTGGGCCTGCTTATAGGTTGCCTCCCAATCGTTCGTATCGCGTATCAACTGTTCCAAAGTTTCCAATCCCTCTGGCGTGGTGCCTAAAAATATATCCAGCAATTCGTATATATATTTAGCATCTCCCCCTGAAAGTTCCTGTAAAAAATTTAAGTCAATTAGCGGTTCCATAGCCGAAAAATACTTGAAATATCGGCTACAGGCAATAAATAATATAAATTAATCATTATTATTTTCGCCAATTTATCACTTCTACATTTATTCTTGTTATAGTAAATGTCTGAAAAACAATGATTTAAGATTGCTGCCACTTGAGTTTTATACATATTAATTTTACGACTAAACTCGAATAAAAAAAATATTAATAAAGTACTTAATCTAAGTTATTGCTTTATTACCTTTGCCTCTGCATATAGAGCCGCTTTATCACTAAAATTATAGTGTATGAAAGGAATAACTGCGGTTGTTTTCATACGATTATAACTTAAAACATATGTACTATAGAATACGTATTTTACCCCGTTGGCTTATTTTTTTACTTGACCTTTTCTGCGTACAGCTATGTTTATTCCTGTCCTTTGTATTAAGGTTCAATTTTAACCTGCAGGATGTTGCTCATTATGAAATGTCGGTTATTCTCGGTGTTTCGCTTGCAGTAAACGGCATGCTGTTCTACCTGCTGAAAAGCTATGCAGGCATC
Source organism: Flavipsychrobacter sp. (assembly GCA_036406055.1). Classification (GTDB taxonomy): domain Bacteria; phylum Bacteroidota; class Bacteroidia; order Chitinophagales; family Chitinophagaceae; genus Polluticoccus. The sequence continues at coordinate 35,464 of DASWWE010000205.1, forward strand.
ATACGATATACGAATATTGAAGACACCTTTCGCCTATTGATCGTCAATTCAATAGCTGCGGTATTCTATTTTTCTATCAATTTTATTGTTAACCAGTCATCGAGCAGTATACTACTGTTCCCCATATCGGTAGTTGTTATCAACTTCTTCATCACCAACTTTGTACTGATAACCTACAGGCTATTAGTACGCTATATATTTAAATACTACCAGCAGCACCAATTGGAAAGGGAGAAAATAAAAGCTGTAGTATATGACACAGGTGAGAATGGCCTGCAAACCAAAAAGGTTATCAACGATTTTCCAAGCAGTAATTTGCACGTGGTAGCTTTTATTGACGATATGCTGAGCAAAGGCGGTAAGCTGATGGAGGGTATCCCCATATTCAGCAGTGATGAACAGAGCTTTGCCAAGCTGAAGCAGGAAAATGTAGAGCTGCTGATCATTGCCAACCGTACTATCAGCAAGGATAAGCTTAACTACCTGGTAGACATCTCTTTAAAATACGGTATAAAAGTGCAACAGGTGCCACCCGTACAGCAATGGTTGGATGGCAAGCTGGATACTGACACACTGAAAGACATCAATATTGAAGACCTGCTGGAGCGCGAGGTGATACGTATAGA
>DASWWE010000206.1:0-15924 GCA_036406055.1 Flavipsychrobacter sp.
TGCTGTATAATAAGGATGTAGGGAGTTACAACCATTCTACAGGCAGCCCCGGCGCACGTGTGCATTTTACCTACCTGCCGCCCAATGGTACCTTTGTGCCAACCTTGAGCCTGCAGGTGATGCCCTATACCTTACCCGTAACCAAACTGGGCAATACCGACAGGGTACTGAATATGAAATTTACCACCATCAATGCTATGGTATATGGAAGGGTGCGCAAGCAAATGGCCAATAACAGGGAATGGTATTATGGCTTAGGTATTGGTGCTACCTATATGCAAGGCACAAAGATGGATTTCAACAAGGCTAACCTGAACAACCTGCAAGTGCTCACTGATTCCAGCGAATATATAAAGGCTGTGACACCTAATATAGCCATCAATGCAGAATACAGGCTGCCTATATCTGCAGAAATGCCACTGGCGGTAGGTATAGGGGGGCAGGTGCTATATAGTTATTACTCCGAAAGGCAAACCACCACGCGCATGGATGTAGTGGATGAAAACTATAACCACTACAAGCTGAACCCCAAACTAAGCGGGCATATGCTGAACCCCAGCTTTTATGTCATAATATATTACCGTTTTGCCGGCAGGGAGCGATACTAAGCCCTGTTTTTTGAATTTTGGTTTCCTAATTAATAAGTTTGCCGCATGAAACGTGTAGCCAATAAATGCTTGTTTTTAATATGTACCCTCGCCATAGGCTTTGCTGCCTGCAGCGATAATAAGAATGGCAAAGCAAGCAAGGACCCTGTATTTGGAGCTAACCCCAAACTGCAGGAAGTGACCGGCAAAATAAGTAACGACCCGGACAATGCTGCTCTGTATTATGAGCGTGGCGTATTGCTGCATAAAATAGAACAGGATTCACTGGCGTTGAACGACTTTAAAAAGGCTGTATCGCTGGATAGCAGTAAGGCAGAATATTTTAGTGCTATAGGCGAACTGATGTTTGAACATAAAGACATCAGTGGCAGTACCGTGTGGTTTGAGAAGGCACTGAAGCTGAACCCTAAAGATGTGAAAGCGCAACTGAAGCTGGCAAAACTGTTTGTGTACATCAAGCAATACACTACAGCCTTCACCCATATAAATACCGTATTAAGGCAGGATGTGTATAATCCCGAAGCTTACTTTCTGAAAGGGATGATATACAAAGACCTGAAAGATACGGCCAAGGCTATATCCAGCTTTCAGACGGCTATACAGGTAGCGCCCGATTATAAAGATGCCATGGTACAGCTTGGGCAGGCGTATGCACTGAAGGGCGATGCTATAGCGCTAACGTATTACAACAATGCCTTTAAGCTGGACACGACCGATGTGTATCCTTTGTTTGCGCGTGGTGTATTCTACCAGGATAAAAAGGAGTATGAGCTGGCCAAGGCAGAATACCGTAATGCGCTGCTGCACAACCGCAACTACCTGGATGCCTACCTGAATACCGGTTATATACTAATGCAGCAAGACTCTCTGGATAAAGCATTGCGCCAGTATGATATCATTACCAAGCTGGACCAGACCAATGCCGAAGGATATTATAACCGTGGCCTGTGCTACGAACTGATGGGCAAAAAACAGGAAGCCATAGCCGACTATAAACAGGCGCTGGTTTTTGCCGAAGAGTATATACTGCCCAAAGAAGGGCTAAAACGCCTTGGTGCCCAATAGCTTAAAAGGCAGTGCTGCTATTTGGTTTACATGCCTTATATTTAGAGTTACTAAACCATACGTTTTTGCAAATCTCTATACGTTGCAGCCTGCTGTTTATATGTTTGTTATTGTCTGCAGCTGTAAAGGCGCAAGACTTCCTTGCAGATGATGAACCGGTGAAAATACCGCTGGATAGCCTTATAAAGCTGGATATTACCGGGCGCGATACTGCCATATTGGAGTATTATACCCTTTATGGCTTTACTTACAGTGCTAATGGTGTAAAAGTGCCGGGCGAAATAATGGTACCTAAAAAGGAAGATACCTATCGCAATAAAGTATTTATCAATACTCGTCTGTGCCGTGTAACACACTATGTAAACAGTTTCCAGGGCCTTGCCGCACCACCTATGGAAGTAGGTGATTACCTGGAGGTAGAACGCCTGGATGGCAAGGAAAAACAATTCTTCAATTTCGATACCGAACTCCCCAACGCCGTGTACACTATTTGCGAATCTAAAACGGCATCGGGAACAAAGCGTTGAACGGGGTAAGAGTGATATGGATATGGTGTATGGTGTTGGCAATGGCAGCGCCGGCATCTGCATGGGCGCAAAAGAAAAAAAAATCGATACCGCCGGCAAAAGCTACGGTAAAGCAGCCTGAACAAACAAAGGATACGCCCAACATCATTTACGAACGTATACCTGCCAAAGAACAAAAGAAGCAGGGTACGCTGGTGCCGCTGTACAAATCGAAAGACACCGTCATATCTACCCAGAAATCGATGAAGGACAGCCTGGGCAAAAAACTGAAAACACTGCCGATAATATATGATACCGTAAGGCCTAAGAAGAAGCTGACGGAAGAAGAATTGCTGGCGCAACCGGTGCTACGCGATACCACCATCTTTATGGGTAAAAATAAGCGCAAAGGCATTGATACTACCAAAATGATAATAGTAAAAGAAACGGGCAGCTGTAAGTGCGTGGATATGCAACTGAAAGCGCAGGACTCTGTAAACTTTGAAGATTATGTGAACTATACTTTTATCTTCAAGAATAACTGTAAGGACATAGTGTATGTACACTCCGGCAGTTTCCGGTTTACAGTGGCCAATGTATTTGGCCGACCGGTGAAGCGGCTCAGGAAAGTAGATTTCATCAAGCGGTTCGACTATCCTGAATTTGTGCCGCTAAGTCCCGGCGAGGTATATGAATTCCGCTTTGCCGATGACCCTTTCTTTGAATACCAGATGGAGCGCAGGCAGCAATACCAGTTTACATTTATGTATAACAACCCTAACCGAAAGCACCGCACCCACCCTGATAAAACACACCTGTGTACCGAGCAACGCAACCATATGGTATTTGTACGCTAATGTTCGTTTTTGAAATGCTTTACTTCTGCCAGGTTAGCGTTAATCTCTTTGATATTGTTGAAATACAGTGTGCGATATAGTATCAGCGCACCTGCTATAGCCAAAGGGCATGCAATGGCCAGGCGCCATATGCCATAAGTGAAGTGTTCGTACATATCTTGCCCGTCTACATAATATGTAATAACAGCCATAAAAGCTACCAACAATACGGGCATTAGCAGCAGGCCCACAACACGTTCTTTATTAATAAACAATCGAAACTTATTTACCTGTTCAGCCGTAGTAGCCACATTGTTCCTTGTGAAATCTATAGCGCGCAGCATTTTTATTTTATAGAATGATAGCACGAGGCTGCCTGCTATGAATGCCAGCGACAGGATGTAGGATATGGCCAGCAATATGCTCACTGTTATAAGACCGGGGCGCAGCAGCAGAAACAGTGTTAATACTCCGCATAGTGCGGCACCAAAGTATTCAGCATTCAGCATGCGTGATACCGCATTGCCCGATTTGTTTTGCAGCAGGTGCTTTACGAGCTTTTCGTTCAGCATTTTATTTTCCTGCAGCAGTTTATCCTGTTGCTGCCACATGGCTTTCATTTCTTCCAAGTCCATTTTTAAATGTTTTTACTGTGTGATGAATGGTTGTGCCTGCTTTTTCAGCTTCTCTTTAATGCGTGCCAGGCGCGTGCCTACATTGCTTACACTGATACCCATGATGTCGGCTATTTCCTGGTAACTGCGGTCTTCAAAGTAGAGCAGTATCAATGCTTTTTCCAAAGGCGGCAGGCTGCCCACCAACTTTTGCAGTATGGCATACTCTTCGGCATAGGCCTGCGACGATGCATCTGCCACATGCAGCAGTTGCATATCGGCTACCGGTGTGCCCAACTGTCGGCTTTTCTTACGCTTGTGCGTGATGGCCGTATTGAGGGCTACGCGGTATAGCCAGGTGCTGATAGCGCTCTCATTGCGAAACCTGGTATAGCCGCTCCATGCCTGCAGCACTATTTCCTGGAATAAGTCTTTCAGGTCTTCAGCATCGGCGGCATAAAGGCTGCAAACCTTATATACCAGCCGTTCGTGCTGCTGTATCAGTGTGGTAAATTCCTGTTCCTGCGGTTTCATTTTATACATCTATTAGTAGCACAGGGTTTTAAAAAATCACAGGTCGGAAGAAAAAATTACCGGCATGCGGCGCAGATGCCTGTCAGTACTACGTTGGCCTGCATCAGCTTATAGCCTTTCGGCAGCTTTACCTGTATCTCATCTTTCATGCATTCCATCTTGCGGCATTCCAGGCAGTGAAAATGATAATGTGCATCGTGGTGATGGCCCGATGCACATTTGCCCGTACACACGGCGAAATAACTCTTGCCTTCTTCAGATACAATGCGGTGTGCGATGCCATCTTCTACAAAACGGTTGAGCGTGCGGAAGATGGTAGCTCTATCGGCAGGCACATTTAGCTGCTCCTCAACATCCGTTTGGCTAAGGGCGGCCTTGCTGCCGGTAAGTATATGCAGGATGCCCTCTTTTATCTCAGTATTCCTTCTCTTTAATGCCATATCAATTATTGCGATTTTGTCGCATTAAATATTAATCCTTATTATTGCAACAAAGTTGCATTAAAAGCAGGGCTCTGCCAAATTGAAATCATATATGAAACCATCAAGGCGCACATTTGTAAAACAGGTATCGGCACTGGCCGCTTTGGCTGTAATACCATTTAAAGCATGGACAAACAATAGGACCACTCATAAAAATACCATTATGTACGATGTAATTATTATAGGCGGCAGTTACGCCGGCCTTTCGGCTGCTATGGCGCTGGGCCGCAGTATGCGCAATACATTAATAATAGACAGCGGGCTGCCCTGCAACCGATTTACACCCCATTCCCACAACTTTATAACCCACGATGGTGCCACGCCCGGCGCGGTGCGCGATGCAGCACTGCAACAAGTGCTGGCATACCCCACCGTGCAGATAGATACTGATACCGTAATAGAAGCCACGAAGAAAGCTGAAGGGTTTGAAGTCCGCACCCTGCTGGGCCAGACGCATGTGGCTAAACGATTGCTGTTTGCTACCGGTGTGCGCGATGTGCTGCCCGATATACCGGGTGTAAAAGAATGCTGGGGCAAAACACTGATACACTGCCCGTATTGCCACGGCTACGAAGTGCGTAAACAACCTACGGCAGCGATTGTGAATAATGAGCATACTTATGAGTTTGCCAATATGCTGAACCATTGGGCCGGTGGGTTAACAGTTTGTACTGATGGTGTGCAGCTGCCGCAGGATGTAACAGATAAATTACTGGCAAAGAATATTTCGGTGATAGAAACGGGCATCGCATCGCTGCAGCAGGAAGAGGGACAACTGCAAGCCATTGTGTTTAAAGATGGTACGGAGCTGAAGGTGGGGGTGGCCTATGCGCAGTTTCCCCGCCAGCAGCACTGCAAACTGCCGGAAGCTATGGGTTGTGAGCATAATGAAATGGGGCTGATAAAGACCGATATGATGGGGCGCACTACGGTAGATGGTATATATGCCGCAGGCGATGCCGCCAATATGTTTCGTGCATTGAGTATCGCCATTGCATCGGGCACATCGGCAGGTGCTATGCTGAATAAACAGCTGATAGAAGAAGGGTTGTAAATTTTTTTTAGTGGCTTTTAAACCTTTTCATTCTTCATACATCTAATCCTTTATAAACAACAGATGATGAACAGAATGGCAAAATTATGGATACCTGAGCTGATGCTGACGGTAATGACATTTACAGCAAATGCGCAGCATGCATCGCCCGAAGCTAGGGCACAGAAGGCAGTTACCGCTTTGAGCGAAAGGGTAACGGTAACGGCAGAACAACAACAAGCGCTGCAAAAAACATTTACAGATTATTTTGAGAACATGCAGGCAAAGCGCGGCGCAAAGGATTTCCGGGCCATGAAACAACTGGGCGAAAAAAGAGATGCGGAAGTGAAAGGAATATTGAATGATGAGACGAAGTATGCAGGGTACAGGCAGTTTATAGACGAACGTAAGCAACAAGCAAGGGAAATGAAAATGGAGCGTGGACACAGGATGAAGCCTGCACAAGAGTAGATAAGACCTCCGCAAAAGGACGGTATGTAGGGGGCTGCATGCCGGATATAAATCGCCCCGCTGTTTAGCGGGGCGATACTTTTTTAATTCACTGTCAGCTTGCCGGTAGCGTATCGCAGGCCGGCTTCATTGTATATGGTGTATATATAATTGCCTTTGGCAAAGTCTTGCACAGGTAGTGCAATATTATGCGTGCCTTGTGTGTATTGGTTGATGGCTACATGATATGCCACTCGGCCCGTTATATCCGTTACCTGCACACTCAGGCGCTCTGCGCTGTTGAGGGTTAGCTGCAGAGTAGCCGTGCTGCTGGCAGGGTTGGGGAATACCATCACTTCACCATCAAATTTTACATTGCTTACGCTGGCCGTTTTATAATTGTAGCGGAATATCTCATCGCCGGTGCCGTTGCATTCATTCGCGCGGAAATACAGGTCGTCGCCCACAGGTGTAAGCATAGATGGCTGGCTGCCGCTGGCGGTATTGCACAGGTCGAACACCTGGGTAGCTACGTTACCATCCAGCATCCACAATTCAAAACCGGTCGTATCGTTATAGGCATTGAAATACAGTTTGCCACCATAAGGTGTAAGCCAGGTGGGGTCGCTGGTATTCGTATCATTTGTTTTGGCCACTTGTGTAATGTTGGTAGTAGCAGGGTCGTATGTATATATATGATACCGGCTGTTGGTATCCCTGCCGTTGAAATATATCTTGCCATTCATAAAAGCCATAATAGGCATTTTATAAGAAGGGAAACCACTCAATGAGCCAGGGGCATGATCGGTAAGGCGCTGTGTAGTGATGCCATTATACATCCATAGTTCACGGCCGTAGGTGCCGTCATCGGCTGTGAAATAGAGGTTGCCATTCATCACCGTCAGGTTTTGCGGGTTGGATGGTGCCACGCCGGGGTTGATGTCCATCAGCATAGAAGTGTTAGCAGTCAGCGGGTCGTATTCCCACAGTTCCACATTGCCACTGCCACTATCGGCAGTAAAGATGATGCGGTTGGCAAATGCCACTATATTGCCGGTGATGCTGCTATCATTACCGGGGTTGATATCTGTAAGGCGGGTAGTTATATTGCCCGCAGGGTTATACTCCCACAGCTCATAGCCATAGCCGGTAGTGCGTGCCCTGAAGTATAGCTTGCTGCCCAGCACCGTATAGTTATCGGGCGATGAACCATCGCCACCCAGTTCTATATCTACAGCTATGGCAGGTAGGGTAGCGCCGTTGTAGCTAAACAATTCGTATCCCGATGCACCATTATTGGCTGTAAAGTATAGTTTGGTGCCCAGCACCGCCAGCGGGTTATTAAAGTATAAATCTATAGAGCTTGCCGTCAGCGGGTTGATGTCCAGCACCATAGACGGGTTCAATGGCGGCTGCACCTGGAAGAGTTCCCAACCCTTGCCGCTATTGGCATAGAACATCACTTTGTCGCTAAAGGGTGTAATGTGAAGGGGGTAGCTGCTGGTAGGGCCCGATGCTGCATCGAGCTTGGTAACGCCGGGTTGTGCATAGGCGGCAAAGCCCGAAAGCATGTATAGCGTGTAGAATAATTTCTTCATCTGCGGAGTTTAAAATGTTGTTTCTAAGCGTATTTCCGTTGGTCTACTAAGGTAACTAAAAAATGATAATGGCAGTTTTTATGCTGGTTTGATGATAATTATAGGTGCAGGTTTATGGTTTTTAGCCTTTTATAAATCATTTTGTTATAAAAACATTCTATGGAATGCGGAATAGGTAACATCAAATCATTTTCGATATATTTGAAGTGTATAAGGCAGTTTTCATTTTTATTTTTTTGAGGATAGAGAAATTAAAATACTATGAACACAAGAGAGACTATTATGTGCTATGATGATGCCATAGCCATCAGTAAAGAGTACCAATACCTGGTAGGTATGCCCTTTTGCGGAGAGTACCGTACCCTGGGGCAGGTAGATGCCGTGGTGATAGCGCCATCGGGCAAGCTTAACAAATCTATTTTTCTTAAGCAATTTGCAGTGCATCAAAATGCAGAGCAGGCACTGGCATTCTACAATGACAATGCATACGATGTAGTATTGCTGGGGCGCGATGCATTGGGCCAGCTTACCTGCAGGGAGCTAAGTGCACACCTTGCCTTTGTAAGCTCTCGCCCCGACCTGATGATGCAGTTGGATTAATATCCGTTCAAAGAGAAAGTATATAATTCAGGCTAACGGCTGTTGGCCTGGATGTTCTTTTACTTACTGATGGTAAAAGTAAACGTACTGCCTGTACCAAGCGCAGACTCTACAGTGATGTGCCCATCCATACGTTCCACCAGCCGCTTTACGGTAGAAAGGCCGATGCCCTGGCCTACATTATTGTACCGGTCTTTTTGTCCCAGTGTACTAAAGATGTCGAATATCCGGTTAAACTCTGCATGCGGTATACCCGGCCCGTTATCCTTTACATGAAAGCGGTAGTACTGGCCTTTATCGGTTACACTAAGATGCACATGGCCATGTCCCTTGTCGTTGTATTTAATGGCATTCACACACAGGTTGATGAGTACCTGTAGTAAGGCATTGCGCGGCACATATAGCTGCATATCCCCATTGTCATAGGTCAGCTCTACATTGGCAGGTATGTTCAGTATCGATTTTAGCTGGGCGCAGATATCGCCAAACAGGAAACGCTCTTTGGCAAGGCTGGTGGTATTCACCAGCTTGGCATGGTTCAGCGTGCCATCTATAAAGCTGCGCAGGGTAGAAGCGGCACTGGTCATCATATCCAACACCTCTATGCCGCCGGCATCCAGGTTGTCGGCATACATTTCTTTCATAATACCTGCAAGGCCCATCAGGTTGTTGCAGGGCGATTTCAGGTCGTGCGCCACTACATATGCAAAACGTTCCAGCTCTGCATTGATGTTTTCAAGTGCAGTCTTCTGCTTGGCCAGTTCCACATTCTTACGTCGCATTTCAAAATGAGATACTACTTGTGCGGCTAATGCGCGCAGGGTTTGTACCTGGCTATCGGTAAGCCGGTTGGGCTTGTTGTCCATCACACACAAGGTGCCGAGTGCATATCCATTTTCATTTAGCAAAGGCACGCCGGCATAGAAGGCTATATTAGGTGCATCCGTTACCATGGGAGTGTCGGAAAAGCGTTCATCTGCATGGGCATTTTCAACTATCAGCGGGTCTGGTTGCAAAATGGCATGCGCACAAAAAGTAAGCTCACGGGGTGTGCTTTCCAAATCGAGCCCTATTCTCGATTTATGCCATTGCCTGTCGGTATCTATCAGTGTAATGGTAGATATAGGCATGTTGCATATATGAGATGCAATGCGGGTAATGTTATCATATGCATCTTCCGGCATCGTATCCAAAAGATTATATTCATAAAGTGCCGAGAGCCTTTCCGGCTCGTTAGCAGGTAGTCCTGGAATCTTCATGTGCGAATTGATATATCTCTCCCTTTTATGCGCACTATATATAATCGTAAAAATAAGGATAATGTATGTGAAAGCCTATAGAATTATTATCAGCCCGTGGTTTTTAGGTATGGCATAGTTATCAGCAAATTAGCAGTTTAAGTATTTATATTTTACATAAACCATTTTATGCAATATTTGAATTGTGCTATTTATGTTTTAATTTTATAGTTACCGTCGTTAAGTATAAAAACAAAGCTATGTGCTTTGGTGTGATACGAAATGTAAGCTCTATCTAGCTGGTAAGGGGTTTTGAGAATGATTGTTTATATGTAACTCGCAACTACCAATGAGCCGGGAGCAAGAACTTTTGACCCAATTTTCGCAAAAGGCAGATACCATACAGGCTGATTATAAAAAAATGATAGCCAGCTATGTATCCAGCAAAGGCGCACGCCCACCTTATGAAGAGCTACTGGATATACTGAAAAAAATGGATGCCGAACTGACCAAAAGCGGAGTAGCTATGGTGGAGCAATACCAATCGGACGGCGTTGTTAACATAAGCACATTCATTACCGCTGTAAAAAATAAAATCGCCAGTACTATAGAGCAGTTCGTTAAAACATTATAGTATAAATAGATTGTATTTATATAATCAGATATTTGACGGAAGGTCTTACAAAAAATATCCAATTGACGGGCGTTTTGGAAGGTGTTTTACTGCAACTGTCTGCGGCAGGCATTATAATTCAATTAAAATACGCCCCCTAAAATATTAACCACTGCATTATTCGGTAATTTTAGTACATATATATTTCCGATATAGATGCGACATCTTTTACTAAGAAAACACACTCTTATACTGGCCCTATGTGCAGTAGCCACAGCTGCGCAGGCGGGTGATATAAACCTTACCGAAAAGTATACATCAAATACATCATTTTTTGTTGAGAATAAAGGGCAGGTAACCGACCAGTTTGGCGGTGCGCGCAATGATATAGATTTTCGTTTGAAAGGTAATGGTATCACTTTGTTTGTAGGCGATGGGCAACTGCATTACCAATGGAGTGCAGAAAGCACAACAGCGAAAAACGTTATAAGCACATTTGTTTTCCCTGCCCAACAACAGGAAGCCGGCCGTGTGAATACCTATCGTATGGATATGGTATTGCTGGGCGCCAATAAAAATGCCCGTGTAATAAAAGAAGGCAAACAAGGCTATACAGAGCGGTATTATGGAAAGCAAGGCTACCCCGATGGTATTGTAGCAGGCGCCTATGATAAGATCATCTACAAAGACATCTATCCCCATATCGACTGGGTATTGTATGTAGACGGTAAAGATGCCAATGGCCTTAAATATGACTTTGTAGTGAATAAAGGTGGCAATGCCGCAGATATTAAGTTGCAGTATAAAGGTGCCACATCGCTAACGCTTAACGACGGCGATATGGTGGCCAGCACGCCTATGGGCAGTGTGTCTGAACAAGCGCCTTATACCTATGATGCCGTGAGTAAGCAACCGATACCATCGCGGTACGTATTGAATGAGGGTGTGCTTAGCTTTTCGGTAGCCGGCAATTATGAATCCTACGTGATAGACCCTGCTATAGACTGGGCTACTTATTTTGGTGGTGTTAATACCGAATTTGGCTTTTCCGTTTCAACCGATACGGCCGGTAATGCCTACCTGGCAGGCCATACTACCAGCGGTGCAAACATTGCTACCAGCGGTGCCCACCAAACAAGTTATAACAGCCCTGATAAAGACGGCTACCTGGCGAAGTTTGATAAAACAGGCGCATTGGTGTGGGGCACCTATTACGGTGGCTCTGCCAGCGATAACTTTTTTTATACCTGTATAGATGTCGATGGTAATGTATATGCTGCCGGTATCACCGCCACCAGCAGCGGCATGGCTACTACGGGGGCCTACCAGGCTTCGTACGGCGGTGGCAGCAGCGATGCTTACATGGTAAAATTCAATACATCGGGTGCCAGGCAATGGGCCACCTACTTTGGAGGTGTGGATGATGAAGCCATTTCAGGCTCGTTCGACTATTATATGGTGAGTATCGCTTACAGTGCTTTTAATAACAAGATATACCTGTGTGGCATGACGAGCAGTAATAGCGGCATAGCTACCAGCACCAGTGTGCACCAAAGCACTATTGGTGGCGGTGACGATGGCTACCTGGCTTGCTTTTCTACCGGGGGGGCTATACAATGGGCTACCTATTACGGTGGCGGCGGCGATGATAAAATAGTAAAAATAGCAGCCAGCCGCATCAATGGTAATATTTATGTAGCGGGCGAAACCAACAGTTCATCTGGAATAGCCCCTTTAATATGCCACCAGAATTCAATCGGCGGTAATAAAGATGGCTTTATAGCAGCTTTCACCTCAACAGGTAGCAGGCAATGGGCCACTTATTATGGCGGTTCGGCAGATGATGCCGCTGCAGGTATTGCTACCGATGGCTATGATAATGTATACATGGCAGGCTCTACTACCAGCACCGGTACCGGTGTTATTGCAACAGCGGGTAGCTACCAACCGGGCCTTGCAGGTTCCAGTGGTGCAGCAGATGCCTTCCTGGTGAAATTTGATAACACAGGTGTACGCCAATGGGGTACCTATTTCGGCGGCCCTGCTGCCGACCATACGCAGGATATAGCTATTGATGGTACCGGCAATATTTGCTTTGCAGGAACTACAGGTAGTGGCGGCATTGCATCGCCCGGTGCATACCAAACTACTTTTGGTGGTAACAGCGATGCCTTTATGGCCATATTTTCGCCCACCGGCGACCGTAACTGGGTTAGCTACTTTGGCGGGCCCAATGCAGATAATGCCTATGGCATCAGCTATAGTAAGCTAGGCGACCTGTATATAGCTGTAAATGCTGCCAGCAGTGGCCTGGCAACTGCCAGTTCGTACCAAATGACACTGTCCGGTACGCAGGATGCTATGCTGGTGAAGTTTAAAGCTGATACTGCAGCTTACGTAATACCCCCGGTTACACCAACTACCATGTGTGCAGGCGACAGTCTGTATGTTAACTATGGTGTTACCAATCCATTCCTCAGTGGCAATGTGTTTCATTTAGAGTTATCTAATGCATGGGGCAATTTCAGTAATGCTATTTCTATTGGCACCCTTACCTCAACCGCAGCCGGAAGGATAGGTGGCCGTTTGCCCGATACTTTAACCGGCGGTACCGGTTACAGGGTGCGCATCAGGGCCACATCGCCGGCAGGCCGTGGCTTTGATAACGGTATTAACCTGACTATAAAAAGGCTGCCTGAAAAACCGGTTGCCGGTGCCAATACACCGCTGTGTAATGATAAAGACCTGCTGCTGACGGCAACATCCGGCACCAGTGGTGCTACTTATAGCTGGACGGGCCCAAGCTTTACCAGCTCATCACAAAACCCGGTAATAAGCGTGCCGCCTACAACGGCTACGGGTTCGTATATCGTATCGGCCACATTCAACGGGTGCACATCAAAAGATACCGTAGCCGTAGTAGTGAACCAGGCACCTGCCAAACCAACGGTAGGTGGTAATACACCGGTATGCACGGGCAAGAATATCAACCTGACAGCATCCTCTTCCACCATAGGTGTCAGCTATAGCTGGACGGGCCCGAATGGCTTTACCAGCCCAATGCAGAACCCCAGCCGCACTGCCATAACAATGGCTGACAGCGGCTATTATGTAGCCACAGCAACACTGGGTAGTTGTATTGCTAAAGACAGTGTGCTGATAGATGCAGACCAATCGGGCACACCTGTTATTTCTTACAACATTAACCCAGGTGTGAATATATGTGTAGGCGATACAGTAACATTTACTGCTACGGCTACTAATGCAGGTAATACACCCACCTTTCAATGGTACCTGAATAATACTGCCGTAACACCGGCTGGAAACAGCTTCTCTTCCTATGCCATTACCACCGGCGATGTTGTGTTTTGTGTGCTGAATACCACGGGTAGCTGCCTTACGCGCCTGACGGATACCACTGCGAAAGTGACCATGAACTCGTCGGGTAACATAGCCCCAACCGTAATTGTAAATGCACTGCCGGGTACGAATGTGCCAACGGGAACAGCTATTACCTTCCTGGCCAGCCATACCGATGGTGGTAACAACCCTACCTTTAAATGGTATATCAATAATGTGCTGCAACCGGCTACAACCGGCGTAGCGCTGATAGCTACCTTTGGACTGGATATAAAAGCAGGTGATAAGGTACGTGCCATCATGAAGAGCGACCTGAGCTGCGCAGAGCCGGATACGGCCGAAAGTAATGAAGTGCAGGTGGGCAGTGAGATAAATGTAGGCATTGGTATGGCAAATAATGGAACAAACTGGAACATTTATCCCAACCCCAATACCGGCAAATTTGTACTGGCAGGAAAGACACATGCTACCGAGCTGGAGCTGGAAATAATGAATGCCGTAGGCCAGGTAATATACCGCCACAGCATAAAGCCCGTAAACGGCGAAGTAAAAGAAGAAATGAACGGTACACAATGGCCCGCAGGCAGCTACCTGCTAAGGCTGAAGACCGGGGAAGATACCCATGCCATGCGCATGATCATCGCAAAATAGATACAAGGGTGGCACACAATGCCACCCTTTGTTTTTATACTGCCTGCGGAAGGATTAAAAACGGATTATAATCGTTGGTTAAAAAACGGGAGCAAGCATATATTTTATACATTTATAAAGCATGGCCCTATTTTCACATAAGAAGTCAGCAGCTTTTACACTCCTGTTGCTGTTGGTGCTTTTATCAGCTAAAAGTACATGGGCATCTTCTGACATCTACATAGCGCAACCCTTTAATGATACCTTGCTGTGCGTTGGCGGTACCTTCAATGTAAATGTGATAACCACCAAGCGTTATACCGACCCGTTGCATCCATCCAATGAGTTTTGGGTGATGCTTTCGGATGCAAGTGGCAGTTTCAGCGCATCGACAATTATAGGCAGGTCGCCGGCCGATACCAGTGTTGGTGTTTTTTGCCGCCTGCCTGCCGGCACTACTACCGGCACTACTTATCGTATACGGGTAGTGAGCACGGGCATAAAAGATACCAGTGTGGACAATGGTAAGAACATCCGCATATCAGAGTATCCCACCTTTACCCTTTCGGAGAATTCACCCTTATGCGAAGGACGACAACTGAGTTTGACGACCACGACTACCTACAGCCCTGCTACTTATAGCTGGACGGGCCCGGGTACTTTTTCATCGACCCTGCAAAACCCGGTGAGAAATGGCATTACCATAAATGATTCGGGATATTATAAACTGCGCATGACCTACTATGGGTGCACCACCACCGATAGTGTGAAAGCAACAGTAATAAAAGCACCCGCGAACGCACAGATACGTACCAACAGCCCGGTATGCGTAGGCGATGTGCTGACTATATTCTCGGACAACGCATCGGCAGGATGGTCGTATGACTGGTACCGGCCTAATGGCACCATCGTATCGAAACTGCCCAATGTTATTATATCGGATGCACGCTTAACGGACGATGGTAAATACAGGGTGGTGCTCAATGCATCGGGGTGCATCGTAAACGATTCGGTAGTAGTGAAAGTAAAGCCGCGGCCTGATACGCCCGATGTAACCAGTAACAGCCCCATATGCTTTGGTGATACGCTGAAGTTATTTGCCATATCTGCAACACCCGGCACCACCTACCAGTGGAGCGGGCCTGCCGGATTCAGTGCTTCATCGGCCTCAGCTACCATCCCCAATGCAGATTATACCCGCAAAGGCGTATATACCTGTAGTGTTAGTTTGAATGGATGTGCGGTAGTAGGCTATGATACGGTAGAGATAGGCACACCTTTGGGCAAGCCTGAAATAACAGGTACAGCGCTGGTATGCCCCGGCGACTCCATCATGCTGACGGCTAAGGGCGCTGCCGCGGGTGGTGATTTTGAATGGACCTTACCCACAGGCAGTAAGTATACCGTTAACCCATTTGCTTTGTATCAGGCACAACCGGTGCATTCGGGTGCCTATACCGTGGTGCAAAAGCTGAATGGCTGCACTTCGGAGCCGGACACCTTTAACGTAACGATACCCGAACTGCCGGAACTGAAGGCCGGAAGTAACAGCCCTGTATGCAGCGGCCAGCAACTGCTGCTGAATGCCACTACCATCAGTGGTGCACGGTATGAATGGGCAGGCCCCGGCTATGCTGTCAATATGCAGAACCCGGTTATCGAAAATGCTGATGTAAACAGAAGCGGCAAGTATATAGTGAAAGCTGTTATAGGCACCTGCGTGAAAACGGCTGAAACGGAAGTAGTGGTCAATGCAT
>DASWWE010000207.1:0-5945 GCA_036406055.1 Flavipsychrobacter sp.
CTACAGGTAGCATATATCAATACGCCTCCTTCTTTCAATGCCGGCCACACATCGGCCAGTATGCGTTGCTGCCGTCCGCTGCATAGTGCAACATTTGCCTCGCTCCATTCACCCAACGCCCGTTCATCTTTCCTGAATAAGCCCGAACCACTACATGGCGCATCTACCACTATCACATCAAAGTAACCCTTCAGCTTGCCAAAGTCTTTCGGGTCATTACTGGTAACCCATGTATTCATATAACCCCAGCGGCTCATATTCTCTTCCAGTATCGATGCCCGGGTACGTATCACTTCGTTACTCACCAGCAAACTGTCCTTGCCAAGAAGTGATGCTATTAACGTACTCTTGCCACCCGGTGCTGCACAAAGGTCCAGCACACGCAGGTTGTTATTATCAGGCACCGTAGCCTTCAATGCCTGTTGCAAAAACATAGACGAAGCCTCCTGCACGTAATACGCCCCCGCATGAAACAATGGGTCGAGCGTAAACACAGGTCGCGCATCCAGGTATCTACCTTCACTGCACCATGGCACCTTCTCTGCATTATGAAAAACACCCGAAACCTTATAAGGATTCAGCCTTACAGAAGTAACCGCCGCCTGCTGGTGCGCCGCTATAAAAGCTTCTTTATTGAAGCCTTTTACCCCTTGCAGGTTCTTTAATAATATTTCAGGAAGATGTATCAAAAACTACCGCAAAGACACTAAGGCGCAAAGTACTTAGCATCTTTGCGTCTTAGCGGTTAGACAATTAATAAATACCGATGTAATTGAAAGGCGTTATCGCTTTCAGCTCTTTCTTCACAGCAGCGCTCACCTTCAGCCCGTCTATAAACTTGTGCAGCGTTTGTTTATTGATGCCGCCTTTACCACGTGTCAGGGCTTTCAGTGCTTCATATGGCTGCGGGTAGTTTTCGCGGCGCAATACCGTTTGTATCGCCTCAGCCACTACCGCCCAGTTATTATCCAGGTCTTCGGCCATCTTGTCTTTGTTCAGCAGCAGCTTGCCCAGTCCTTTTTCCAGCGAGCGCAATGCCAAAAAGCTATGCGCCATAGGCACACCTACATTGCGCAACACAGTGCTGTCCGTCAGGTCGCGCTGCAGGCGGCTAATGGGCAGTTTGGCACTCAGGTGCTCATATATGGCATTGGCAATACCCAGGTTACCCTCGGCATTTTCAAAATCTATCGGGTTCACTTTATGCGGCATGGCGCTGCTGCCCACTTCACCTTCTTTCACCTTCTGCTTAAAGTATTCCATGCTGATGTAGCTCCACACATCGCGCGCCATATCTATCAGTATGGTGTTGATGCGTTTCAGTGCATCAAACTGGGCAGCCAGGTTATCGTAATGCTCTATCTGCGTAGTGTACTGCATACGCTCCAGCCCCAGGCGATTGTTTACAAACTCATTGCCCAGCTTCTCCCAGTTCATTTTAGGGAAGGCCACATGATGCGCATTGAAATTGCCCGTAGCACCGCCAAACTTAGCCGCGAAAGGCACATGGCTCAACTGGCGCACCTGCCCTTCCAGGCGCTCTATAAACACCAACCATTCTTTACCCAGCGTAGTGGGCGATGCCGGCTGCCCGTGCGTACGTGCCAGCATAGGGATGCCCTTCCAGTCCTTAGCTTGCTTTTTCAGCGTCAGGATGATGTTTTGCAGCGCAGGCAGGTATTGCTCTTCCAGCGCTTCTTTCCACAGCAGGGGCGTAGCGGTATTGTTTACGTCTTGCGATGTAAGGCCAAAGTGTACCCACTCTACCGTATCGCCGGCACCCAGTGCTTTCAGTTTTTCTTTCAGGAAATATTCTACCGCCTTCACATCATGATTGGTGGTGCGTTCGGTCAGTTTTATCTGTTGTGCATCGTCTTCTGTAAAGTTTTCGTAGATGGCGCGCAGCTTGGCAGGCTTTGCCGCAGCCGGCAGCTTGAACACCTTTTTATCGGCCAGGAAAAGGAAATATTCCACCTCTACCCTTACACGGTAGCGTATCAATCCAAACTCGCTGAAATATGGCGACAACGACGCCAGTTGACTACGGTAGCGGCCATCTACCGGACTTATAGCCGTAAGGGCAGTTAATTCCATGGGCGCAAAGATAAATGTAGAATTAGAGATAAACAGACTTAGGCATAGGAAAATGCAACAATATCTAATTCATATATTATTTTACACTTGATGAAGCATTTATTCTTATTAGTACTTACAGCCTTTAGCACAGTGATAACATTGGCACAGCCTAAACATCTAGAGGCCATCGAAGACAGACTATTGACGTGGGATGATTTTAAGGGCAGGCACCAATCTGATGCTTTCGATGCTTATACTTTCACGTATATCGATATTCAACCAAGAAAGGTCAACCCAAGCGATCCGATACCTGATTACAAGGCGACCTGCTTTTTTGCGTCAAAAGAATCAACTGTTAGCAAAGAGTTCTTGAAGAGCAAACCCGATAGCATTAAAAAACATGTACTCAATCATGAACAAGGACATTATGATTTAGCTCGTATTGCGACTGCCGAAATAAATAGCATACTGGCAAAATTCAATTATAATCAACGTCGATCTGTGTATCAGGCTGATAGCATCTTCCGAAGTGTTAACAATAAATTACGCGCTACGCAACTTCTATACGACAAGGAAACGAATCACAGCAAGATCTATCAAGAGCAGCAAAAATGGGATGTTTTAATCGCTGAAAGCATGCGTAAAAGTAAACTGCCACTCTAATGAAAGCCATTATCCTAAGCATACTGGTTCTCATTATCGTAGCAATTATTCTATCCAAATTATTACAAAAGAAGGCTACACTTCCTGAACAAGTGCCTGTTTTCAATAAATCAACAATTAATGACAAGATAATCCTCATCAAAAATATTTCATCGTTAGACTTAAAACGAATTATTGAAGATTTTTCAAAAACTTACAACTATACTCCTGCCATTACTGGCATTAAGATTAAATCAACATCATTTACAGATATATTGACGTTTCAAAATGATATTGATTTCGAAACCTTTTGCTTTTTTTTGAATTACCTGCAATACCCTATAGATATTCTACATACCTCAAACGTGACAGGTTGGGGAACATTTACAGAGTATCCAATCTTGGGTGAAAAAACAATGTTTTATATACCGGCTACTGACAAGGAGTATGATAATGTGTATGCGGTTACTGCCACAAAAGCAAATTACAAAATACCATTCACCAACCTAAGACCTGTAATTGCCAAAGACACTACAGCATATATGCCCCCGCCCACCCCATAACACAAACTTCACAATCCCTTTACATACCCTACATACAGCCTATAGAACTTTGCAGTATAAAATAGAGGGAACATGAAAACAAAATGGGATTATATAGCAGCGTATAAAGAGGAAATGGATACATTGCTGATGCAGCAGGTAGAAGACCTGCCGGCTGAAAACAACGTACAGCAACAGCCGGTAAACGAAAAGCTGAAGACCGAACTGATACAGTACACACCACCCATACCGGCCAATCACTTTTCGCAAACACCGGTCACTTTCGCATAAGCAAATACAACAAAAAAATGCCACCGCTATGGGTGGCATTAAAATATGGTTGAAAAGCGTCCATTATAGCTTTGCAGTAAACTTACCGTCTGTTACTACAATAGAGTCTGCAATGTTATTGGCGTTATAAACAGTACCTGTAAAAGTACCTGTTATCATTGTGGCGTCTTGTTTTGTTACAATGATCACAGCTTTATTCCTGAAAGTATTAGTGTTCATTGAACTATAGGCTATGCCGTTAGTTTTTATTTCCGAAAATCCGATCGATGCGTTTGCCAATCCTGAATTATCATAAGTTTTAGCGCCTGCATAATCTCCTATCGAAATAGAAATGCTATAGTCTGTAGACTTATACTTTACAGACCCGTTAAGTACAGCTACTTTATAAGCACCCACAGTAGATATGGTACCTTTATTAGTATTCCCCGAAACAGCTGTTGCCCCCATGTTTGCAGATATAGTGTAGCTAACAGGATTAGTTGTGCCACCACCCCCGTTGTTATTGCCACCTGTGTTGTTGCTATTATTATTGTTGTTGCTACCCGAATTGTTATTGGTAGCAGGTGTTGTACTGCCTTTATCACAGGCAGCAAATAATGACATGGATGAAATGGCGGTCAAAATAAATAGTTTCTTCATAAATCAATGTTGTTTTTTAATTAGAAGTTTAAAATAATATGGATAAACAACTAATTCACAACCATTTGACAAACAGCTCTTTTCATTTGCCGAAACTATTGATTCATCCGACGAAACACCTGTGCAGGCAGCATCCATATCAAGGCCATAAAGCACGGCACTACAGTAGCACTATCGCCACATCAAGGCAACCCCAGCGATTAGAGCCGTCATTAATCGCAGCGCGTTATTCATTAGTTTTTTGTCTTTTCAATGGTATTCATGCTTGCTTCGCAAGTCTTTGTTACTTTCTTTGGCGCCCAAATAAAGTAAAGACAAAATGAGAGACATAACGCTATATAACAGCACTATAACGATACAGATTAGTGCTTCGTAATCGTATACAGTATATCCGTAGTGTACGTACCCGCAGGATAATTAAAACCGGGATTCGCCTTATACTTAAAACCAAAGCTGCTGGTACCTATCTGTCCGTTACCTATTACACGTTTTCCGGCAGTGCCATTCACACTCTGGTAATTGTTATAGCCGTTTGTCACATCACCACCCGTGTTGTTATCGGTGATGATAACACTCAGCACATCTTTCACCGGCATATTAGTGCCCGATGTGGCCGTACCCGTATAAGTAAATGCATTGGAAGATGCCTGCACGCTTACGTCAAAGTTGGCATTGCTAAACAGGTTCACTTTAAATTCGGGGCTTTCAATACCACTGCCCATCGCCGTAGTACCATTCAGCGGCATTTCTACAGATGAGCCGCCACCACCATTGCCGCCGCCATTACCGCCGGCCATGCCCACACCTACTACATCGTTCAGCTGGCATCTTATTTGCTGCACGGCACTGCTACTGGCATTCTGCGCATGAGCCGCTATAGCGCATAGCAATGCTGCTATGCATAGTGTTGTTTTCTTCATGGGGTTGTGTATTAAGTGTTGTCTTCTATTAGTTTCCGCCACAAATATGCAGGCGTTCACCCCTGTTTACAACTAAATAACCACCCGTTAACACCTGCTTTGCAAGCGGTTAACAAGCGGTTAACAACAGCGAAACGGAAAAAGTGGCAAGCGCACCTGCCACTTTTCATGCTTATGCTTTCTTAGGGGTATTAGGATACATAGTTAACAAGGCCGCTGAGCATATAAACAATACACTTTCTATGCCCAGCCAGCGGCTGCCGAAATCGCCGAGTGGCCCCTCAGCTACTATAGTCAGCAATCTCGACAGGGCATAAAAACCCCACAGCATAGTAAGGAAACCCAATGCCTGTTTCTTGTCTTTTACCAACAGGTACACCAGGCTAATGACAATAGTGAGCCCCACCCCGCCATATACACCACGTATAGAGCTAAAGGCATCATTATTTGGCAGTTTTACCTGCACCAGGTCCATCACCATTTGCGGACTAAAAAAAGCCATTGCACTCACCATTAATAATGAAAAAGCTGAAAAGAGGATCAGCACTGCACTGGCAACATTTACAAAGCGGTTATGTTTCATAGATTTTTATTTTACTGCAAAGCTGGCCCACATTAAAATGATAAATCTTGGCATTTACCAAGATTTATCAGGCAAACTAACTAAACACACAAAAACATTTTTTTGACGTATATTTGTAAGTAACAAAAAGCCCGAACCTATGAATAAACATTTTACCGTCAATGGGAAACAAACCGAAACAATGGAACAATGCAATGCATTGATAATCAATAGTAGCCTTTCAAAACCCTATAAAAACTATCAAAAACTATC